>NZ_LMHQ01000032.1:0-273785 GCF_001428225.1 Acidovorax sp. Root70 | reverse complement strand
CAAACCACCCATAGCACCTGAACACTTTTGCGCTCAAGTCTCAGTAGCGAAGCCCTCGACTATAGCACGGTTTCAATGAACGGCAGGGAAAACCCCAGGGGCTTTGCACACCTAATCTCACCCTATCCATTCTTCCTCCGGCGGCGCACCATTAGAGGTTGTGCTGATCACGCAGAAGAGGTACCGCTGCTAAGCGCCCACCGCAGCTTTTTTGAGCCCGACGACGTTATCAGCCCTGGAAGATTCCACCTACCCTCCCCACAGGCTGGATTGGGTACGCGCCTCCCGCACATCCTAAGTCGCTTAAGCTGCCATATCGGCGGCTCGGACCGTTCGCTCTTTCATCCCAACTGACCACCATGGACTACATCAACACGGCCCTGGATCTCGCTCACGAGGCCCTGTACCGCACTTCCCCCAACCCCCGCGTGGGCTGCGTACTCGTAGACAAGGACGGTGCCATCATTGGCAAAGGCTCCACCCAACGCGCCGGAGAGGCGCATGCGGAGGTCATGGCGCTGCGCGATGCCGCGCAGCAAGGTCATTCGACCCAAGGCGCCACGGCCTATGTCACGCTGGAACCCTGCTCGCACCACGGACGTACCGGCCCTTGCTGCGACGCATTGATCCAGGCGGGAGTCGCCAAAGTCGTCGCATCGATTGCTGACCCCAACCCCGCCGTGGCGGGCAACGGGTTCGCGCGACTGCGTGCTGCAGGGATAGCGGTGGAGGTGAGCCCCGGGGCAGAGGCGTCGCGTGAACTGAATCTTGGGTTCTTCAGCCGGATGATTCGCAAAAGGCCCTGGGTGCGGATGAAGGCGGCCGCCTCGCTCGACGGTGTCACCGCATTGCCCAACGGAACCAGCCAATGGATAACCGGACCGGCGGCGCGTGCTGACGGACATGCCTGGCGCGCAAGGGCCTGCGCGGTGCTCACGGGCATCGGGACCGTGCTCGCGGACAACCCAAGACTGGATGTGAGGGATGTACCTACCGAACGTCAACCAACGTTGATTTTGGTGGACAGCGCGCTGGAGGTGCCCCTCAGCGCCCAACTTTTCGCGGCGAAACGCCCGGTCTATATCTATACAGCAGCCGCGCATGGGGAGAAGCGCGGCGCGTTGGAAGCCCAAGGCGCCACTGTGATCAGCCGGCCCAACAAGGCTGGCAAGGTGGATCTGGCAGCCATGGTGCAAGACCTTGGACGCCGGGACATCAATGAACTGCACGTAGAAGCGGGATACAAGCTCAATGGCTCGCTCCTGCGCGAGGGACTGGTAGATGAATTGCTGGTTTACCTCGCCCCCAAACTGATCGGCGAGGGTCTCGGATTGGCCCAGATGAACCCCATGACCGCGCTTTCCGAGGCACATGCCCTCAGCTTTCACTCGGTGGACCGATTGGGGGACGACTTGCGCATTCTTGCTCGCGTGCAGGGACGCGACAGGTTCTGACGCCATCGCGGCGGTATGGGCGCTGAAATTTAGTGCTGGCCGAGGCCTTGCCCAAAGAGCACTGATTGCCGCGCCGTCAGGTCATTCAGGGCCGAGAAAATGCCTCGCCAGAGTGCGGCAAGGATAATCCCGCCCTATGGCACTTATCACCTTACTGGACGCCCAGCTCGCATTTGGGCATGTTGCACTGCTGGATCACGCCGGCTTTTCTCTGGAGACCGCAGAGCGTGTCGGCCTGATCGGGCGCAATGGCGCGGGCAAATCATCCCTCCTCAAAATTCTGGGAGGGCTTGCCAAACCGGACGATGGCTCATTGCAGGTGCAACAAGGGGTGCGCATTGCCTTTGTGGCGCAAGAGCCCACGCTCGACCCTAGCGCCACCATTTTCAAGGCAGCGTCGGAAGGCCTGCAACGCGTGATTGCCATCCGCGATCAATACCTGTCGGGCGCAGATGGGCTGGATCTGGATGCCCTGCAGTCCGAAATCGAGGCCTACGACGCCTGGAATTGGGAGCAGCGCGTAGAAGAAACCCTGCAGCGATTGCATCTGGACCCCGAAGCCGTGGTGGGCACACTCTCGGGCGGTACCAAAAAGCGCGTAGCGCTGGCACAGGCGCTGGTGGCCCGCCCTGATGTGTTGCTGCTGGATGAACCAACCAACCACCTTGATCTGGACTCCATCGAATGGCTGGAAGACCTGTTGCTGGACTTTCCCGGCAGCGTCGTGACCATTACCCATGACCGGTCGTTCCTGGACCGTGTGGCCACCCGCATCGTAGAGTTGGACCGAGGGCAGTTGCGCTCCTATCCTGGCAACTTTGCGCAGTACCAGATACAAAAGGAGGAGCAGTTGGCGCAAGAGGCGGTGATCGCCGCCAAGGCCGACAAGCTCCTCGCGCAAGAGGAAGTGTGGATACGACGCGGCGTGGAAGCGCGCCGCACCCGCAGCCAAAGCCGCATCAGCCGACTCGAACAGTTGCGCGCACGCCGCGAGGCCCGCCGCGAAGTCGTCGGCAGCGTGCGCATGGACGTTGCCACCGGAAGCTCCAACGGGTACCAAGGCAAGATCGTTGCGGAACTGGAAGGAGTGGGCAAATCCTTCGGCGACAAAACCATCGTTCACAACTTTTCCGGGACGATTCTGCGCGGTGACAAAGTGGGCTTGATCGGCCCGAACGGCGCTGGCAAAACCACACTGCTCAAGATGATCTTGGGCGAATTGCAGGCCGACAAGGGCACCATCCGGCAGGGAGCAAACCTGCAGGTAGCCTACTTTGACCAGATGCGCCACGCCGTCAACCTAGACGCCACCCTGGAGGACTTCATCAGTCCCGGTAGCGAGTGGATCGAGATCGGCAACCAGCGCAAACACGTCAAGAGCTATCTGAGCGACTTTCTGTTCTCCCCGGCACGCGCTCACTCTCCGGTGCGGTCTCTGTCCGGCGGCGAGCGCAACCGCTTGCTGCTGGCCCGGCTGTTCGCCCGCCCTGCCAATGTGCTGGTTCTGGACGAACCTACAAACGACCTAGACATCGACACCCTGGACTTGCTGGAGGAACTGCTCGAAAACTACGAGGGCACAGTGTTCCTCGTCAGCCATGACCGCACCTTCCTCGACAACGTGGTGACCAGCACCATCGCTTTTGAGGGCAATGGCCTGTGGCGCGAGTACGAAGGTGGCGTTCAGGACTGGCTGCTGCAATCCAAACGCAGTCGGTCGTTGCAGGCGGCTGCGTCAGCACCCGCCAAACCATCCACCTCAGAGAATTCAGACCAAAACGCGTCGGAGCGCATATCAAATAAGCCTGTGCAGCTATCAAAAAAGAAGCTTAGCTACAAGGAGCAGCGCGAGCTGGAACAACTGCCCGACCTGATCAGCTCGCTGGAGACTGAACAGAAGACCCTCCAGGAGGCCCTGGCGGACGGGTCACTGTTTGGCACCGACCCAGCCCGCGCAACCGCCATGACGACCAGAGCGGCAACCATCGACGAGGAACTCATGACGGCCCTGGAGCGCTGGACAGCCCTCTCCGAATAGGCACAGAGGCACTAGCGAGCGCCCGGCGGGGGAGCTCCTCCGGCCGCGGACAGACCGCTGTGCCTCTCCTGCTCCCAACGATACCCCTTAAATCCGGTGGTGGAGGCGGTCTGTCGTTCCGCGCAATCGGGCAATCAAAGCAGGGGCAATCTGCCCCAGCGGCAGCACTTCATCGGCAGCGCCGTGGGCAATGGCCTCGCGCGGCATGCCAAAGACGATGCAGGTCGCTTCGTCCTGAACGTAGTTGTAGCTGCCTGCGTCTTTCATCTCACGCATTGCCACCGCACCGTCATTGCCCATGCCCGTGAGCATGATGCCGAAAGCATTGCGCCCCACCACGGTCGCCGCGGACTTGAAGAGCACCTCCACTGAGGGCTTATGGCGGTTGACCGGCGGACCATCATCGACCACCGCCACATAGTTGGCGCCACTGCGGGCCACATGGAACTGGGTCCCGCCCGGGGCTATATACGCGTGGCCAGGCAAAATGCGCTCGCCATTCACGGCCTCTTTCACCGTGATCTGGCACAGCCCGTTCAAGCGGGCTGCAAAACTGGTGGTGAACCCGGGGGGCATGTGCTGGGTAATCACGATCGCCGGCGAGTCCGCCGGCATCTGGACCAGCACTTCCTTAATGGCTTCCGTGCCGCCCGTTGACGCCCCGATGCAGATGAGCTTTTCGGTGGACAGGCGCCCCAGCAAACCTACTGCGGGCACGGCGTGCGACACGGGAGCCCCAACGGCACCGCTGGCAGGTAAAGCGTCGCGCGCGGGCGCACGGCGCACCTGCGCGACGGCAGCAACACGGATCTTGTCCACAATCTGTGTCGCCAGTTCATTGAGCCCGCTGGCCAGCCCCACGCGCGGCTTGGCCACAAAGTCCACAGCGCCCAACTCCAGCGCCTTCATCGTGACCTCCGCGCCGCGCTCGGTCAGCGTGGAGATCATCACTACCGGCATGGGCCGCAGGCGCATGAGGCGCCCCAGAAAATCAATACCGTCCATGCGCGGCATCTCGACATCCAGGGTGATGACATCCGGATCCAGCTCGCGAATCATCTCGCGCGCCACCAGAGGGTCGTTGGCAGTGCCAATGCACTCCATGTCACGCTGGCGGTTGATGATCTCTGACAGCAGACTGCGGACCAGCGCCGAATCGTCCACCACGATCACCCGGATTTTCCTGCTCATTCACTCACACCCTTATCAAAACAGATCCACAGAACCACCCGACGTGGTCTTTGCCACAGTGGCCGCATTGCCACGGACCTCCTGGGCCACCAGGGCTTCGGGATGGGCATGTGCCAGCCGCTTGACCATGGCTTTGCCGGTCACCGGGAAAAAAACCACCTTGCGCGGGTAGATATCCAGCACATCCTCGGAGACGATCGGAATGCGCTCCGTGTGCAAATAGTTCAACACGAAATTGGTGTTGCGCTCCCCCACGTTCATGGTGGTGAAGTTGTGCATGACCTGGGCGCCCCCGAAAATCTTGGCCTGCATGGTTTCACGGCGGGCGCCGAGCTTGAGCATTTCATTGATCAATAGCTCCATGGCATACGAGCCGTACCGCCCCGACGCATCCGCCAGATCACCGTCGGGCAGCATGAAATGGTTCATGCCCCCGATACGCGCGCGACTGTCCCACAGGCAGGCCGCGATGCATGACCCCAGCACCGTCATGATGACCATGTTCTCGTCCGACACAAAGTACTCGCCGGGGAGCACCTTCACCGCGTTGTGCTGAAAGTGGTGATCGAGGTAGAAAAACGAGGCCTCGCCTGGCTTGCGGCTGCGTGCCTTGAGTTCCTGCAGCGATGACTCCCGCGCAGGGGTGTTGCCGGACGCATAAATGTCGGCACTCAGCGGTGCAATGCGGGGAGCGCGGCGCCTTTCGGAGGTGCCAAGCGCAGCAGGCGCACTGGTAGGAGATGAACCTGTGTAGATGTTGGTCATGGGTGCAATGTGCAGGACAACATGGACAGGTCAGCGGCGCTCGTACACCGTCTTGCCACGCAGGGTAAACAGGTCTTTGGACTCGCTGAAATTTTCGGCGTGCCCTACAAACAGCATACCGCCGGGCTTGAGCACTCGGTGGATTCTTTCGAGTACGCGCCGCTGCGTAGGGGCATCAAAGTAAATCATCACGTTACGGCAGAAGACCACATCAAAGGGCTCCTTGAACGGCCAATCGTCGCGAATGAGATTCACGCTCATGAAGTCAATGGCGCGCCGCAGTTCAGGCTTGGCACGGACCATGCCAGCGTTCCCGGCTTTGCCTTTGAGGAAGAACTTCTGCAGGCGCTCAGGGCTTAAGCCCTTGACGCTGTCGAGCCGGTACACACCCTGAGCAGCCGTCGCCAGCACGCGCGAATCAATGTCACTGGCCGTCAACTTGAAAGAAGCGTTGGCTCCCAGCGCCTCCAGTGCGGTGATCACGATGGAGTAGGGCTCTTCGCCAGTGGACGCTGCATTGCACCAAACCCTCCAGTTGGCCGATGGCTTGGACCGCAGGTGCGACGCAAAGATTTCAAAGTGATGCTGCTCACGGAAAAATGCCGTGAGGTTGGTGGTCAGCGCATTCACAAACTCCTGCCACTCCGGCCCATCGTGGGTCTCCAGCCAGCTCAGGTAGTCGTGAAAGCTGGTGTGCCCGGTGTCGCGCAACCTCCGGGACAGGCGGCTGTACACCATCGCATGCTTGCCATCGTGCAAGCTGATGCCCGCGCGCTGGTAGATCAGGGCCTGAACCCGGGCAAAGTCCGCATTGGTCCAGACAAACTCCCGCCCCTGGGCCAGGGGGCCTGAGGGCGCTGCCGCTGCGGCCTGCGCGGGATCGCCCCTGGCCGGCCCTGACCGGGCTGACGCCGAAGCACTGGTGGTTTGGGCCATATTGATCGTCCGAGAGGAAGTCCTGTTCGCTCCAAAAGGTCTGCAAGCTCTGCTCACAGCCTGACATGTGCCTGAGCCACCACTGGCTGCTGACTATTGCGCCTTATTCGTTGGCGGTCACCAGGCCCATGTCCACGCTGGACATGAGTTTTTCGATATCCAGCAAGATCAGCATGCGCTCGCCCACAGACCCCAGACCCAGAATGCAGCTGTTGTCGATGGCGCTCTCGATGTCTGGCGCTGAGCGGATGCTCTCTGGCGTCAGCTCCATCACGTCGCTCACGGAATCCACCACGATGCCGACCACCCGGTTGCGCAAGTTGAGGATGATGACCACCGTGAAACTGTTGTAGTCCGCCTGCGCACAATTGAACTTGATGCGCATGTCAACGATGGGAACGATCGTGCCGCGCAAATTGACTACGCCCTTGATGAAATCAGGGGCGTTCGCAATGCGTGTGGGTGGCTCATAGCCACGGATTTCCTGCACCTTCAGGATATCAATGCCGTACTCTTCCTGGTCGAGGCGAAACGTCAGGTATTCACGCGCGCCCGTGGGCGCTGCATCTGCTGCTTTACCGATCACACTCATGGTGCATTCTCCTTTCATGACGGCGCAGCGCCTTTCGGCGCCAACGCCTGAATCTAGTGGCGCGCCCGGCGGACCAAGCCACCCGTGTCGAGAATCAACGCCACGGTGCCGTCGCCCAAAATGGTGGCGCCCGACACGTTGGGCACCTTGCGGTAATTCGACTCCAGGTTCTTGACCACCACCTGGTGCTGGCCCAGCAACTCATCCACCAGCAGCGCCACACGGCTGCCGTCAGCTTCCACCACCACCATGATGTTGCTGGATTTGTTCAGATCGAAGCGCGGCACCTGGAAGATCTTCTCCAGCGCGATGACGGGCATGTATTCGTCACGCACCTTCACCAACTGCGAGCCTTGCGCCACGGTGCTGACATCATCGGCGTTGACCTGGAAAGATTCGACCACCGATGACAAGGGAAGGATGTAAACCTCTTCACCCACACCCACCGACATGCCGTCCATGATGGCGAGCGTCAGTGGCAGGCGAACCGACACCTTCATGCCATAGCCCTCGGCAGAATCGATCTCGACAGAGCCGTTGAGCGCTGCAATGTTCCGCTTGACGACATCCATACCGACACCACGCCCAGACACATCGGTGACCTCGTCAGCCGTGGAGAAGCCGGGGGCGAAAATCAGTTGCCAGACCTCGGCATCGCTCATTTGCTCCGACACCTCGATGCCACGCTCCTGGGCCTTGCTGAGGATTTTCTCGCGCGACAGACCGCGGCCATCATCGCGCACCTCAATCACAATGGAGCCGCCCTGATGGGATGCGGACAACGTGATCGTTCCGTGCTCGGATTTGCCCTTGGCAAGACGATCGGCAGGCATTTCAATCCCATGGTCGCAGCTGTTGCGAACCAAGTGGGTCAACGGGTCGGTGATTTTCTCGACAAGCCCTTTGTCCAGCTCGGTGGCTTCACCCAGGGTCACCAGTTCCACCTTCTTGCCCAGCTTGTTCGCCAGATCGCGCAACATGCGGGGGAAGCGGCTGAAAACGATGGACATTGGAATCATGCGGATAGACATCACCGACTCTTGCAAGTCGCGCGTGTTTCGATCCAGATCTGCCAGCCCGGCCAGCAATTGCTGATACGCCCCAGCATCGAGGCCCCGGCTGTTCTGCGCCAGCATGGCCTGCGTGATCACCAGCTCACCCACAAGGTTGATCAGTTGATCGACCTTCTTCACATCCACGCGGATGGTGGTGGACTCCATCTGGGCCTGCATCGCAGCCTTGGGCTCCGCCGCAGCCCTGGTGGCAGCCTTGGGGGCTTGCGGTGCTGGCGCATGCACGGCCTGTGTCGCCTCTCCGAGCGGCGCACCGGGCGCACCATTAAAGAAGCCGTAAGGTGCTTCTCCTCCGGAGGTATCCACGGCCGCTGTGGCCTCATCATCGGCACCCGCTGAACCATCACCCGCTGCATCGCGGATCAGTACCTGCTCCTTGGCGACATGGAAGGCAAACAGGTCCAGCAAATCGTCGTTGGTAGAAGTCGTTTCCACCGCGAAGACCCGCGTATTGGGAGGACTGCCCGGAACATCGCGGATCGCGCCCAAGCCGGGGATATCCCGGAACAACTCCTTGATCGCATCGGCCTGCTCGGGGCGATCCAGGGGGCCGATCTGGATTTCCAGTTGCCGCGCCTGCCCCGGTGCTGAGGAGGAGGAAGGCTTGGGCGCTGGAGCCGCCGCAACGGGAGCTGGTGCTGGAGCCGAAGGGGGAGGAGCAGCCACAACCGGCGCGGTGTCGCCAGGCACCAAGCCGGCGGCCAGGTCACTGATGCGACGAACCAGGGAGGTGGTCGAGACGGCCTCGCCCTGCCCCCCTGCCTGATGGCGCGCCAACAGGCTACGGGATGCGTCAGCAGACTCCAAAAGAACGTCCACCATCTGGGGGATGGGCTGCAGCTCATGGCGACGCAGACGATCGAGCAGGGACTCCATCTGATGGGTCAGTTCGGCCACATCAGAGAAGCCGAAAGTGGCCGAGCCACCCTTGATCGAGTGTGCGCAGCGAAAAATGCCGTTGAGCTCCTCGTCGTTGGCACTGCTCAGGTCCAGATTGAGCAGCATCTGCTCCATCTGGTCGAGGTTCTCACCTGCTTCCTCGAAAAAGATCTGATAGAACTGGCTGAGATCGAAGTCAGCGCCAGCACCCGATCCTTCTTGGTAGGTTTCCGCCATGGTGGGCTCCTGTGTACTAAATGCTCTCAGTCAACCCGGCTCAGCGGATCACTTTCTGGATGACTTCGATCAGACGATTCGGATCAAAAGGTTTCACCAACCAGCCTGTCGCGCCCGCCGTGCGGCCCGCCTGCTTCATCTGGTCGCTCGACTCCGTCGTAAGAATCAGGATGGGGATCGTCTTGAACTTGGGGTGCTCACGCAGTTTCCGGGTCAGACCAATGCCGTCGAGGCGCGGCATATTCTGGTCGGCCAGAACCAGATCGATATTGTGCGTCTCGGCTTTTTCGAGGGCATCTTGCCCGTCCACTGCCTCCACGACGTGATAGCCGGCACCGGTGAGGGTGAACGACACCATTTTTCGCATGGAAGGTGAATCATCAACGGCAAGGATCGATTGCATGTACGGCTCCAACTGACTTGAATATATAAGGTAACCAGTGATGTGAACGTCAAAACAGGTCCACAGAACCTGCATCCATCTCGCTTTGGGTGACAGGGTTTGGCCTGTCGGGCGCCATCTCAGCAAAGGGCGCCGCGTCTTCACCTTCTTCGTGCCCCATGGCTTCCGAAGCCAGCCGAAAGGCGCAACCCTGCAGCACCTTGGTGGTATGCCAGATCAGTTGGGAGGCCATGTCCTGGAACTGCAACTCCGTCACCGCACTGCGCAACGCCGCACGTGCAGCCACCAGTTCCGGCGAGTCTGCCACCACGGCATCGGTCAACAAGGAGTTCGCCTCGCCAAACCGCTCCAGCAGATTGTCGGTGGCGTGGTTCAGCAAACCTTCCAGGCGGTGCAGGTCATGCATTACGACCAGCAAGGAGTCCTGCAGCTCTGCCGCCACCATGACGGGAACCTGGACAGCAGGTCCTCCAGGCGTTGTTAGCGTAGATTGCATCGTTTCTCCATCGCAGCACGTAGCAGCAAAACACGCAAATACACAGGACTACGATACATGCATCAGTAACCTGCCAAGGCCCCCGAGCAAACCGGAGCGTCCGCGCCCATTGAACGCTGACGCGCAAACCATCCCAACCGGACAAACACCGTTGTTTGTTCCAATTTGTATCCTATGATAGCGCTCCTATGGGCCCTGCAACACCAGACCAGACCCTTGACATCCTGCATCTTGAAGACTCACCCGCCGATCACGAATTGGCAGCGCGTGTGTTGCGTCGATCCGGGCTCCAGTGCCACCTCCAGCGGGTCGATACGCTTCCAGAGTTCCAAAGGCTGACGGATAACGGCAGCTTTGACATCATCTTGGCAGATTACCGCCTGCCAGGTTTCACCGCATTGGATGCTTGGGCCCATGTGGCGCAAAAACCGCAGCACCCCCCTTTCGTGCTGCTCTCGGGCGCCATCGGCGAGCCTGCAGCAGTAGACGCCATGCGCCTAGGGGTTGCGGACTATCTGCTCAAAGACGATATCCAGCGCCTGCCCCACGTGATCGCCCGGACCCTGGAGGTCCATGAAGCACGCAACGCGCGCGAGCAGGCCATTGCCGAGCTGGCGATGTCCCAGCGCCGTTTGGCTGAGTTGGCCGAACACCTGCAAACCTCCATAGAGCAAGAGCGTGCCTCCATCGCACGCGAAATCCACGATGACATTGGTGGTGCCCTGACGGCCGTGCGCTTCGATGTGGCCTGGATCGGACGCCACAGCACGGACCCGATCATGCAGGAGCATGCAACATCGGCGGCGGACATGCTGCAACATGCGATCGGCGCCAGCCAGCGCATCATGATGAACCTGCGCCCACCCATACTGGAGCAAGGTCTGGTGGCTGCTGTCCAGTGGCTGGCCACCGGCTTTGAGCGCAGGACTGGCATCCCCACTGGAGTGCAGAGCAGCAGCGACGCCATAGATACGCCTGCCGACATTCAACTGGTGGCGTACCGCACCGCCCAAGAGGCATTGACCAATATCTCCAAGCATGCGCAGCCCAGCAAGGTGGACATCGAACTGTCTGACAAGGAGGGTGTGCTGACCCTGGAGGTCACAGACGACGGCCGTGGCATGGATGCCACAGTGCGTGACAAACCCAAGGCCTTCGGGCTCAAGGGCCTTCAAGAGCGTGCGCGCACCGTAGGGGGATGGCTGGACATCAGCAGCCGGCCCGGTCAGGGCACGTCGGTCATCCTGTCCATCCCGTTACCATCTCCCCTCACACCCGCACCAGGAGATGCCCCGTGATCCATGTCGTCTTGTGCGACGACCATGCCGTCCTGCGGCGCGGCATTCGCGACACACTCACCGAAGCGCCGGACATTCAGGTAACCGGCGAAGCGGGCGGATATTCAGAACTGCGTGATGTTCTGCGTACGGCCGCCTGTGACGTGCTGCTGCTGGACCTGAACATGCCTGGACGCAGCGGCCTGGAAGTCTTGGCCAGCCTGCGAGAGACCCACTCCACCATCAAGGTGCTGGTGGTTTCGATGTACCCCGAGGACCAATACGCATTGCGCTGCCTCAAGGCAGGGGCCCAGGGTTATGCAAACAAGGCCGGCGACCCGGTTGAGCTCATTGCTGCCGTACGCACAGTGATGCAAGGGCGCAAATACCTCACTGCCGAAGTGGCTCAGATGCTGGCGGACAGCTTGGCCCAACCCACGCCAGAGGTGCCCCATGCGGCGCTTTCCGAGCGCGAACTGCAAACCCTGGTGAAGATTGCCTCGGGTCGGCGCTTGTCGGACATTGCCGAAGAGTTGATGCTGAGTCCCAAAACC
The DNA here is from genome assembly GCF_001428225.1 of Acidovorax sp. Root70. NCBI lineage: Bacteria > Pseudomonadati > Pseudomonadota > Betaproteobacteria > Burkholderiales > Comamonadaceae > Acidovorax > Acidovorax sp. Root70. The sequence goes on along the minus strand of NZ_LMHQ01000032.1, from coordinate 261,890 downwards.
GTGAGCGTCTATCGCTCACGGGTTCTCGAAAAACTGAAGCTCTCTAACAACGCGGAGCTGACTGTATACGCCATCCGCAACCAGCTTGTGTAGCTGCCAGCCTCATCTGCCGGCCGCAAAAAGATCCACCGCCTGCTGCATCAACGCCAGCACGGGCTGTTCCAGCATCGGGAGAGTTGCCGCGATGCCCAGCATCCCCACCGTGAGCGTGACCGGAAAACCCACCGCATAGATGTTCATCTGCGGCGCAACGCGCGAGATGATCCCCATGGTCAGGTTGACGAACAGCAGTAACGCAATCATGGGCATGGCGATCCAGAGCGCGCTGGAGAAGAGTGAAGCTCCCAGCTCATGCAACCGCATCTGCCCCAACGCCTGCAGAAAATTGCCGTCGACCGGGAAGCGGTCAAAACTCTTGACCACGGCCATCAGGATCAACAAATGGCCATTGATGACGACAAACAGCAGCATGGACATGTGACCAAAGAAACGGGCCACAGCGCTGATCTGTCCATTGGAGGTGGGGTCAAAAAATGAAGCAAAGTTGAGCCCCATCTGCAGCCCAATGATTTCGCCCGCCAGCTCGACCGCCGTGAACACCAGTCGCACCGAAAAGCCAATGGCGAGTCCCACGGCCACCTGCTGAGCGACCGCACCCAGAGCGCCTCGACCATTCACGCTGATGACCGGCTGTTCACCCAGCACACCTTGCGCGCACAAGGCCACCAGGAATGCGAGGCCGATCTTGACGCGCATGGGCACCACACGCATGGAAAACACCGGGGCCACAGAGAACAACGCCAACACCCGCAAAAAGGGCCACAGGATGGGCGACAGCCAGCCCATGATCTGTGCTTCGGAAAAGGTAATCATCGGCCCTCTCCCCTGGCGTCGCCGAGGTATCTTGAAAGCGATGGCGACCGATCTCCATGGGGCACGGATTCCCACGAGCGCCAAGCCGGCCGCACGGTCCTCAGGCAGCCAGTTGCCCAGATTGACATGGAGCTACCCAATCATCGACGGGATTGATTCGATCGTCCTGCGGATGAAATCCACCAGCGTGCTGAGCATCCAGGGCCCCGCAATCGCAAACACCACCATGGCAGCAATCAACTTGGGCACAAAGGCCAGCGTGGCCTCATGGATCTGTGTGACCGCTTGGAAAATACTGACCAACAACCCCACGGCCATGACCACCCCCAGCACAGGCATCGAGATCATCAACAACAAGGTGAGGGCATCACGCCCGATGGTCAGCACCATTTGTGAGGTCATGGCGAAATCTTTCAGGTGACAAAGCTGGCAGCCAATGATCCGATCAGCAAATTCCAACCATCGGCCAGAACAAACAGCATGAGCTTGAATGGCAATGCCACCAACACCGGCGACAACATCATCATGCCCAGCGACATGAGGATGCTCGACACCACCATGTCGATGACCAGGAATGGAATGAAGATCATGAACCCGATCTGGAACGCCGATTTGAGCTCACTGGTCACAAAAGCCGGTACGAGCACACGGATCGGTGCAGTCTCTGCCGTCACGCTGGGATCCAGACGTGCGAGCCGGGAGAACAGCGCAAAGTCCGATTGACGCGTCTGCTTGAGCATGAAGCTGCGCATGGGCGCCTCCGCCCGGTCCAGCGCCTGTTCAAAGCTGATCGTATTGTTGGTGTAGGGGACATAAGCATCCTGGTACACCCGATCCAGGGTCGGCCCCATGACAAAAAAGGTAAGGAACAAAGACAGACCGATGATGACCTGGTTGGGGGGCGCCGACTGTGTTCCCAAGGCCTGGCGCAGCAAGGACAACACGATCACGATCCGGGTAAAACCCGTCATCATCAGGAGCACAGCGGGCAAAAATGACAGCGCCGTGAAAAACAGCAAGGTCTGTATCGGTACCGAGTAACTTGCGCCAGAGGGCCCACTGCCCACCACCAATGGCAACGCCCCCGCCGTCTGCGCCCAGGCCGAGCCCTGAACTCCCAGTCCCAGCCCCAGCACAGCGACAGCCCAAGGCCACGAGCGCGCGGCCCATCGCGCCCCTTTGGCTAGAAACGAGGATTCGCGCTCAGACATGGGCAGACTTTCCAACCTCAGCGGAGGCTGATTGCATCTCCCGGGCAAACGATGACCCCGCTGGCGACGCAGCAGCCACCGCATCACCCGCCCCCTTGCCGGCCAGCGGCAGCACATGCAGGCAACTGACCTGCTGCGCCGTCACTCCCAGCACCAGCCATGTGCGCGCATTTTCCGGGCCGACTTCCACCGTGACGACCCGCTGCTGGGGTCCGACGGCCACGGCAGACACCACGCGTGATGCCACCCCGGAGGCCAACGCCCCGGAGGATTGGCGCTGCTGCAAGCGACGCACCGCCCAGGGAAGCAAGGCCATGGCGCCCACAAAAAGCACCACCACCAGCAGCGTCTGGGTCATGCTCCCACTATCCACGGCTGACCCGGCGTAAACGCTCCGACGGAGTCACCACGTCGGTCAGGCGGATACCGAACTTGTCGTTGACCACCACCACCTCGCCTTGTGCGATGAGGTAGCCGTTGACCAGCACATCCATGGGTTCGCCTGCCAGCGCATCCAGCTCTACCACCGAGCCTTGTGCCAGCTGCAGGATGTACTTGATAGGTACCTTGGTGCGCCCCAACTCCACCGACAGTTGCACTGGAATGTCCAGCACCATGTTGATGTCGTTGACGGAGTCACCGCCCGCAGCGCCAGAAAACGGCCGTACAGGCTCTCCCGACAGCGGCCCGCCCTGCTCTGCATCCGCCGGCTTTTCGTCCGTTCGCTTCTGCTCTTCCAGCGCCTCGGCCCAACCCGCAAACGGATCATCCGCGCCTGCGTCCTTGTTGTCTTCTTCAGTTGCCATTTTTCTCTCCCAGCCAGCTCATGTCCGAAGTACGCAGACACTCTTCAATGCGAATGGCGTACTTGGAATTGTGGGTTCCATACTGGCATTCAAAAATTGGAACCCCTCCGATCGACGCACGGATACGGGGCTCACGGTCCAGTTCAATGAAGTCACCCGGCTTCATCGCCAGCAGTTGCTCGACGGTGGCATCGGCTTTCGCCAGCTCCGCCACCAGCGTAACTTCTGCAGACTGAATTTCACGCTTGAGCACGTTCACCCAGCGGCGGTCCACCTCGATGGAATCTCCCTGGGTGGACGAATACAGCACATCGCGGATCGGCTCCAGCGTTGCATAGGGCATGCAGATATGGATGGCGCCTGAAAGGTCACCAATTTCCAACTGAAATGCCGTGGACACCACAATCTCGCTGGGCGTGGCAATGTTGGCAAACTGGGGTTGCATTTCCGAGCGCTGGTACTCCAGCTCCAGCGGATAGATGCCCTGCCACGCCTTTTTGTATTCCGCACAGATCACATCCACCAACCGGTTGATGACACGCTGCTCCGTGGGCGAAAAATCACGGCCCTCAATGCGGGTCTGGAACTTGCCGACCCCGCCGTAAAGCGTGTCGATGATGCCGAACACCAGCGAAGGCTCGCACACGATGAGCCCGCTACCGCGCAAGGGCCGAATCGCCACGATGTTGAAGTTCGTGGGCACCGCCAGCTCCCGCAGGAAAGCGCTGTAGCGTTGCACCGACACGGTCCCCACCGAAATCTCGGGGCTGCGGCGGATGAAATTGAACAGCCCGATGCGGAAGTTGCGCGCAAACCGCTCATTGACGATTTCCATCGTCGGCATGCGGCCACGGACGATGCGTTCCTGGCTGGAGATGTCGTAGTTGCGGACCGAGCCCGCCTCGGCCACCTCTTCGACCGACTTCTGGCTTTCACCAGTGACCCCTTCCAGAAGGGCATCGACCTCTTCCTGCGAAAGAAATGAATCACTCATGGCTGCTCCTTACCCGGCGGGCTCATTGGATGATGAAGCTCGAGAAGAGCACCCTGCGCACCGGATTGCGCTCCGTGCGCTTGCGCGCGGCGGGACGCTCCTCGGCATCTCCGTCCTGCTCGGCGGCGGCTGCAGCCTTTGCACGCTCACGCTCTGACGGCACCGAGTAGCCCAGAGGCCGCGAGACCTCGCGCAAGATGTCGGTGGCCAGCTTCTCCTTGCCCTCGCGCTGCAGCAGCTCGGTGGACGTGCGCTGCGACACCAGCATCAGGATGCCGCTACGGATCGAAGGCAGATATTGCTTGACTTGGTCAGACGTTTTGGCGTCTTCCAGCTCCAGGGTGATGCCAATCTGCGCAAAACGGTCCCCGCCAGGATCGGCCAGGTTGACCACCATGTTTTCCATGGGCAGAAAGGTAGGGGCAACTTTTGGAGCCTCCTTGTGTGCCGCAGGGGCGCCGCCCTCCTCATCCTCAGCGGCGTGCGATCGGCTGGAGATGAACCACGCTGCAGCCCCCCCTCCGATCACCAGCACGGCCACCACCACGCCGATGATGATCAACAGCATCTTTTTGCTTTTGGCGGGCGCCGCTGCTGCGGGAGTATTGGCTGACACGATGGAATTCCTTGCGGTAGGGAGCTGCTGTGCAAGCGCTATCAAAGTGCAAGCACAACCGGGTAGCTCATTATTGGACGGGGGTGCAACCAATAATAGCCAGAATAAAAGCCCAAAACCATGGCATTCGCCGCGCTCATCTGCGCAGCCGGGCGAGACAAGTCAAACCGCAGCCTGTCCACGCCCCCATCAAATCAGACGAAGACGTCCACGGCGCGATCTGCCGCCCCACCGCTGCGCGCCAGCGAGGCCGTGCCCCCAGGCACTGCAGACACTACCTGTGCCTGGCGCACTCCCTCACGGGGGCGCTGCTGATCGGTCTCCCGGCCCCCTCCACTGTCACGTGCCGATGTACCCACGGACATGCCGGACAGCACCAATCCCTCGCTGCGCAACAGATCGCTCAGCTGCGCCATGCTTTGGTCGAGCAGCTCCCGCGTCTGCGGCTGGTCGCTGCGGAATGACACATGCGCCTCATTGCCCGACAGAGACACGGATACCTCCACAGGCTGGCCATCCCGCTGCAGGGTCAACTCCGCGTTCTGGGTCTTCTGATTCACCCAGTAGGCGACCTGCTCGGCAACCTGTTCTTCTGTGCCGAGGGCGGCAGGGTCGGTCAATGTCGTTGCATCAGTGAAATTACCCGACTCCACAGGCGAAGCGCCCGATGCACCTTCAGACCATGCGCCACCGCCCGCGCCATCTTCATGCGAACGTCCACCAGCCGAGGCCTCTGTCGCGCGCGCTGAGGCAGCAGCCGCCAACAAACCGTCAGGGATGGGCGTCCCGCCCTCGGCCCCAGTGGGACTGGAATGGGCAACGCCTGATCGCTCGACCACAGAGCCTACGGGCAACCCGGAGAACGCCCGTTCTCCCGCGGAGGACGCCAACGCTACCGAGCCGCCATGAATCGCGCTGGAATGCGCTGCAGAGTCCCGCACGGTGGCTGAACCCAGCGCTGCATCGGCCATACCCGCGCCACCTGCTCGTTGAGCGCTGGCACTCTGCAAACGCGAGAATGTGCGCCCCAATGCAGCCAATGCTCCTTGCGAAGGCTCTTCCCTGAGGTCAGCAGAGGCATCCAGCTTCGCAGTCTCAGCAACCAAACCCTGGGGAATACCCCCCAGCAGCAGGTCATTGAGCGCATTGCCTTGCGAACCCGGCTGCGCCACCGCCGTGATTCCTCCCAAACCTGAACTGGCAAGTTGAGACGTCCCCAAGCCTGTCTGCCCATTGGCCCCACCGGGCTCGTTCAGGCTTTGCATCGGTGCAAGTAACCCCTGCCATGCAGCCATCGCTGAAGCATCTGCCGCAGCCAACGAGGCAGGATCAGCGCCGTTTTCGGCCGAAGAGATCACGGTATCGCCCGAGATCTCACCGTCCGCCCCGTCCCCCAACGCCGCCAGCAGCGCCAAGAATCCGCCTGCGGCGGTCGGGTCGCCAGCATCTGCAGCCGACTGGGACGGCGATTTGGCGCGGGCCGCGTGCGCGGGCTGGGTCCCTTGCGAGGAAGCTACTTTGGTCGGTTCCATATTCAATTCTCCTGGCCCGCGGTGCGGTACTGCAGCGCGGCGCGTTCATCGGTCTGCTTCTGGTCCCTGCGCAGTTGTTGCAGCGCGAGGTCATTGCGCCGCTTGTCCACCACCTTGCGCAGACTGGCCAAACGTAGCTCTGCATCCAGCAAAGCACGCTGCGCAGCCTGCACCCGCGCTGAATGGTCACCCACCACCCCGGTCTGGATGCCGGCCGCATGACCCAGCCGGTCCATGAAGTGATAGTGGTGGTACATCACTTCGGGTTGCACGGCGGTGTTGGCCTTCATGCCCCAGCGGGACTCGGTTTCACGGGCATAGTCCTGGAGCTGATCGAGTTGAGCGCGTGCCGCCTGCTCTGCAGCCAAGGTGTCCTGCAGCACTTGACGGGCCTCGTCCCGCTTGCGGGAGGCCACTTCAACGGCGACAGACAGGGCGTTGAGACTGGACATGAAGACTTACCTGTTCCGCCCTCAATGGTCCAGCACCGCCGCCATTGCGCCGACGCTGTGGTCCATGGAGGCTGCCTCGAACATGTCCTGCTGCAGAAAACCCGCCATCTGCGGCTGCAAACGGATCGCCTCATCCAGCGCGGGGTCGGAACCGCTCATGTAAGCCCCCACCTGCACCAGATCACGGCTCTTCTGATAGCGCGAATACACCGCACGAAACCGCCGCGCCAGATCAAAGTGCCCGCGCGACACCACGTTGTGCATGACCCGCGATGCCGATTGCTCGATGTCGATGGCCGGGAAATGCCCAGTCTCCGCCAAGGCGCGCGACAGCACAATGTGGCCGTCCAGAATGGCACGCGCTGCGTCCGCGATCGGGTCCTGCTGGTCATCGCCTTCCGACAGCACCGTATAGAACGCGGTGATGGAGCCCACCCCATGCAGACCATTGCCACTGCGTTCGACCAGCTGTGGCAACTTGGCAAAACACGATGGCGGATACCCCTTGGTCGCAGGCGGCTCGCCGATGGCCAGAGCTATTTCCCGCTGCGCCATTGCGTAGCGGGTGAGCGAGTCCATAAGCAACAGCACATGCTGGCCCTTGTCGCGGAAATGCTCTGCCACCGCAGTGGCATAGGCCGCCCCCTGCATGCGCAGCAGGGGCGGCGCGTCGGCAGGTGCAGCCACCACCACTGACCGCGCACGGCCTTCCTCGCCCAGGATGTCTTCCACAAACTCTTTGACTTCGCGTCCCCGCTCGCCAATGAGCCCCACCACAATCACGTCGGCACGGGTGTAGCGGGCCATCATGCCCAGCAGCACACTCTTGCCCACGCCAGAGCCCGCAAACAACCCCAGGCGCTGACCGCGCCCCACGGTCAGCAAGGCATTGATGGCGCGCACGCCGGTATCCAGAGGCTCGCGCACCGGGTCGCGGTCCATGGCGTTGATCTGGCGCCGGCCCATGGGTTCGGACACCACATCCTGCACAGGTCCTCCGTGGTCAAGAGGAAGGCCCTGGGCATCCACCACGCGCCCCAGCAACCCGTCACCCATGGGCAAACGCAGCACACCAGCGCGCTGCACCGGTCGAGCAGGCTCTCCCAGGCGAGGCATAGGGATATAGGGCACAGCCGGCACCACGCTGGCGCCACTGGACAACCCGTGGATATCGCCCGCAGGCATCAGGAACGCGCGGTCGGCAGAGAATCCGACGACCTCAGCCAACACTGGCGCATGTCCGGGCATTTGCACCATGCATTGCGAACCCACGGGCACGCGGATACCTACCGCCTCCAGCACCAGACCCGTCAGGCGAGTGAGCGTACCGCGCGTCTCCAGCGGCGCGCCTTCTGCAACTCGCTCGCGCGCGTCGTCCATGAAGCGGTCCCAGGCGGTGGGGGTTTCAACGGTCATCGCCATCTCCGCGATCCCCATCGTCCCAGGGAGACTGCAACCCCAACGACGCGATCGCGCGCTGCCAGCGCTTGTCGATGCTGCCATCCACGACCGCGCCCGCCGACTCCACCAGGCAGCCGCCAGCAGGCACGGTGCCATCGGCCATCCATTGCACACCGGGCGCATTGATCTCTTCCCGCAGGGGTTCGGCCATGGCCTCCATGTCCACCGGATTGAGCCGCACCGTGGCAGGACGCCCCTCGTTCACCAGCATGCCCACAGCCTCCCGCACCACAGGCAGCAAGGCATTGGGGTTGACCGACAGCTCCTGGCGTACCACCTGGCGCGCGATGTCGCACGCCAGTTCCAGCACCTGCTGCGCCATCTGCTGCTGCATGTCGATCAGGCTGGCGTCGAGGGTCTGCAACACGCCCTGCAGGCGCTGGGCCGCCTCTTGTCCCTGCAGGGCAATGTATTCATCCATGCGGCGCTGCCATTCCAGCGCGGTCTGTGCCTGCCCCTGGGCAAAACCCTCTGCATAGGCATCGTCGCAGGCCTGCTGGACCAGCGCTTGCTGTGCCGCTTCGTCCAGCTCAACCGGCAGTTCTGCCACAGGCTCCGGTTCAGGCTCCGGCTCCACCAGGTCGGAGCCATCCACTGCGGCAAACTTCCACTGCTTGAAGTCGCCGACCTCCTCGCTGGGAATGAAGCGCGAATAGGACCGCTGGTTAGACGAAGGCATCATCACCACCGCCTCCGATCACGATCTGGCCTTCGTCGGACAGGCGGCGCACCGTCTTGAGGATTTCCTTCTGCTGCGCCTCCACCTCGGACAGCCGCATCGGACCACGCGACTCGAGGTCCTCACGCAGCGCTTCTGCGGCACGTGAAGACATGTTGGACAGAAATTTCTCGCGCAGTTCGGGCACCGCACCCTTGAGGGCCACGATGAGGGTTTCCGAAGCCACTTCCTTGAGCACCGTCTGAATGGCCTTGTCGTCGAGTTTGAGCACGTCTTCGAACACGAACATCTTGTCCATGATCTTCTGGGCCAGGTCAGGGTCGTAGCCACGAATGGACTCGAGCACCACGGCATCCATGTTGCCGCCCAGCATGTTGATGATTTCTGCGGCCGCCTTGACGCCGCCCAGAGAGCTCTTGCGGATCTTGTCGCCACCCGCCAGGACCTTGAACAACACCTCGTTCAGGTCCTTGAGGGCCGTGGGCTGGATACCTTCGAGGGTGGCCACGCGCAGCAGGATCTCGCTGCGCTGGCGGTCCGTCAGGTGCATCAGGATGCCCGAAGCCTGGTCGCTGTCCAAGTGCACCAGGATGGCGGCGACGATCTGCGGGTGCTCGTTGCGCAACAGCTCGGCCACCGACAGCGGGTCCATCCACTTGAGGCTCTCGATGCCCGAGACATCGCCACCTTGCAAGATCCGGTCAATCAGCAGCCCGGCCTTGTCGTCGCCGAGGGCACGCTTGAGCACGGCGCGCACATAGTTACCTGTGTCGGACACCAGCAGGCTCTGCGCCGCGGCTGCGTTGGAGAACTTGTTGATGACCTCGTCCACCTTCTCGCGCGACACCGAGCGCATGCGCGCGATGGTTTCGCCCAGCTTCTGCACCTCTTTGGGCGAGAAATGCTTGAACACCTCGGCGGCCTCTTCCTCGCCGAGGGACATCAGCATGATGGCGGCGTCGTGGAGTCCTTGGTCGTCCATGGTTGTCGTCCGTGCAATCGGTATCGGCTACTAAACGGGGTCGCCGTTCAGCCAGGTCTTGAGAATATTGGCGACCGCGACCGGGTTTTCCTTGGCCAGCGTGCGCGCGTCTTCCAGGCGCAGCTGCTCGGGGGTCGCTGGCAACACTTCGTCCTTGCGGACGGGTGCCGCCAATGCCGGACGCTCGGGGGTCTCTGCTTCCAGTGCATCCAGCTGACCGCCAGCCACCGACTTGGCGCCACCCGCCTTGACAGGCGCCGCGCCCTTGAGTGCGGGACGCACCAGCCCCATCAGCACCAGAGCGGCAAACAGAACCGCGCCGACCGGCCAGGCAAAGGTCTTGGCCAGGTCCACCACCTCAGGCTGCTTCCACAGCGGGGTATCGGTAGCGGGCACAGCAGTGACCTGGAACGGTGTGTTCATCAGGTTCACCGAGTCGCCACGTTCACGGTTGAAGCCAATGGTCTCGCGCACCAGCGCCGTCATCTGCTCGATCTGCTCGGGCGTGAGCGCCTTGGTCACGGTCTTGCCCTTGTCTTCAGCCGACTGGTAGTTGACCACCACCGCAGCGCTCAGCCGCTTGACGGCGCCCGTGCTTCCACGGACCACCTTCACCGTCTTGTCCACTTCGTAGTTGGTGGTGGACTCGCGCTTGTTGGACTGCTCTTCGGTGCCCTGCTGCCCGCCCGCATTGGGCGCGGGGTTGGCACCGTTGATGGGCGCTGCGGAGGGAGCAGGAGGCTGGTTGGCGACAGCGCCCGGCACACCCGTGGCGGTCTTGGTCGCACTGCCACGGCTTTCCAGCACTTGCTGACTGCGCACAGCACTGGAGTCCGGTGTCTGGTTGGGGCGGAATTGCTCGGAGGTGGACTCGGTCTGCGAGAAATCCACCTCAGCCGTGACCTGGGCCTTGACGTTGTCGCGGCCGACCACAGGCTCCAGGATGTCCATGATGCGGCGCGAATACTGTTGCTCCAGCTGCTGCACATACAAGAGCTGCTGGGCATTGATTTCAGCACCGGCCGTGCTGTCGGGCGACTGAGAGAGCAGCTTGCCCGTGTCGTCCAGCACGCTCACGGCCGACGGCGCCAGCTCAGGCACGCTGGAAGCCACCAGGTGCACGATGCCCGCGAGCTGGGCGCGGTCCAGAATGCGGCCGGGGTGCAGACTCACCAGCACCGAGGCCGAGGGCTTTTGCTGCTCACGGAAAAATCCATTCTGGTTGGGCAAGGCCAGATGCACACGGGCGCTTTGCACCGACGACAGGGCTTGGATGGAACGGGTGAGTTCACCCTCCAACCCGCGCTGGAAGTTCAGGCGCTCCTGGAACTGCGTCATCCCGAACTTGCTGGACTCCATCAGCTCGAAACCCGCTACGGAGCCCTTGGGCAAGCCCTGAGTGGCCAACCGGAGGCGCACATCGTGCACCCGCTCCGCAGGGATCAGGATGGCGCCGCCGCCCTCCGAATACTTGTAGGGCACATTCATCTGGGACAACTGGGCCACCACAGCCCCGCCATCCTTGTCACCCAGATTGGAAAACAGCACCCGGTAGTCAGGCTGGCGCCCCATCACGATGGCCGCAACGGCTGCAGCCACCAGCAGCGCCACGCCCGCACCCAGCCGCATGCGCTGCGCCCGGTCGAGGGCGGACAGCCGCTGTAGCCAATTGGGGCTGGCCGGCGTCGGGAGCGGATTGAGAGGGACTTCAGCAACAGCAGACATCTTGCTTTCCATTAAAGCAGGCCCTGCAACAGACCTAGCGTGGGGTCGATTATTCGGTCACGCCCCCAAAATGTTCGCTGGATAAGCCGTCCGTTTGTCCATCTATTCAGCGCGATGCATGTTGGGCCGGTAGCTAGGATACGCAGCATACCGCCATTCCCCTACGGATACCGCCATGGACCTTCGCATCTCCAGCTCAACCGCCCCACTGACGGGCGCTGGCGTCGCGCGCCGTGCCGCAGCGCCGCAAACCACGGGCAATGAAGTCGGTTTCTCCGGCGCACTCAAGGGCGCACTGCAATCTGTGAGCGCCGCACAGAACAAATCGTCCGACATGCAAAAGGAGGTGCAAATGGAAAACCCCTCCGTGAGCCTGGAGGAGACCATGGTGGCCATCCAGAAAGCGCAAATCGGCTTTCAGGCCACTCTGCATGTACGCAACCGCATGGTGCAGGCGTACACAGACATCATGAACATGCAGGTGTGACGATGAGCGGGGCAGTGAGCCCTCGCCTCTCAACCGGCAACTGTGTGGCATCACGCTGCGCCAACACAAGAAACTATATTTTTGATAGCAACAAAGGCATATCGCACTAGCGCTTGGTGCGAATTTGGCTCAAACCCCTGAGATTTGAGCGTTTGTAGACCGAAATTGCCCCCTGTGTTCAGCGCTGCGCGCCTTAAGAGCGTGCGGTTGGCACCGCCTGGCTACTAGGCCAGCACCCCACAAGCCACTCAACCCCTATAGACGCCCCCTTCGACGGTCAGGCCACTGCCTCGCAACAGCTTGTGCGTGCCGCGCAGCACGCACTCAATGCATCATCTGGGGCTGACCCTCGAACAAATGCTCAAACTGCGCGAGCCAAGGCTCGGCCAGGCAGCGGATCTGCGCATCGTTTCGCAATATGCGCTGCATGATGCGGGTCTTTTCACGGCGGTGCTCGGGCAGCAACTCGTGCTCTTGGGACTTGAAGCGCAACTGCTCGATCAACACGGCACAAGCGCCCTCGTAACGCACCACACCGTCCCAATCCTTGAGCTTGGCAGCCTCCAACATCTTGGCGCTGCTGTCTTCAATCGCCTTGTAATAGTCAATCAGCATGTGGGACATGGTCAGGCCTCCACCAGCACTGGCTGGCCCGAGACGGGTGCTTCGACAGCACCTGCACCCGACTTCTTGATTTCATTCCATCCCGTTGCCACGGGCTCGATCAGGCGCATGACTTCTTGCATCATGGCATCGTCGTTGCGGGCGTTGGCCAGGATCAGACGGTGGATGCAATAGTCGTAAAGAGCGCCAAGGTTTTGGGCTAGCTCACCACCATCCACCTTGTCGAGCGAGGTGCTCAGACCTTCTTCAAGGATCCGTATGGTCTTGGAAATGGCATTGACCTTGCCCGGCACATCACCACGCGCCATGGCGCCTCGGGCCGTGGCAATGGAGTTGAGAACACCTTCATACAGCAAGCTGACCAGCTGGTGCTGGTCGATCGTGTGCATGCTGGTCTCTACGTTGATGCGCTGGTAAGCGTTGGCTGCACGGGGGCTGTAGGCGCTGAACATGCTGGCAATCCTTGCAATGTGTTATTAAAGTTATCGGCCACTGCCAGAAAAACTAAAGCCATATCAGCCCGACGACTTGTTCCAGGCCGTCACTTGCTGCGAGATGTATGCGTTAAGCGCATTCAAACTCGACATCTTTGTATCGAGAGCGGTATAGCGCGCCGTCAGGCTCTTTTCCAAACGATCCGCACGATCATTGATCGTCTCTACATCCTTGGCGTTGAGTTTGAGAGATTGCTCGTAGATTTTTGCCTTGCTCGCAAAGAAGCCATCGGTCGCTAGCAGTTTGGTCGTCACGGACTTGAATTTCCCGGCAAAGCCGTCTTCTCCGTTTCCACCCTCGGTGCCGCGGAAGAACGCCTTGACTTCGTCAGGACTTTCCATGGCTTTGTTGAACTTGGTCGCATCAAGCGTCAGGTTGCCCGTGGGCGTTACGTTGCCGAGCCCGCCTTCCGAGACGACACCCACGGCAGACAGATTGCGAAACACGCCGCTGCTATTCACGGACTGGAGCGCCATGCGTAATGTATTTTGCAAGGTCACGGCAGCACTGTCCCCCTGCAGCAACCCCCCCGTTTTGGTGCCCTGGTCATACTTGGTGATGTCATTCAACGCCTGATTGATGGCGTTGTATGCGCTCACAAACGCGTTAATGTTCGTCTTGACGGCAGAGTTATCCTTGCTCACGGTCACAGCCACATCACCCGTGGTGACCTGCACAGCCGTGAAAGTCACGCCCGCAACGGTATTGGCAAAAGCGTTGCTTGCAGAAGTGACAGGCACGCCATTGACAGTTGCATTGGCGTTTGCTGCGTACTCCGTCGTGCCTCCTTGGACCAATCGCGACAAACCGGCCCCATCTGCCAAATTGCCGTCTGCATCCACTGCACTCATGCGGTATCCCGCATCCTCACCCGTGGTCTTGCTGCGCAACATCAGCCGTTCACCCGAAGCGTCGCTCAGAACGGTGGCCGTCACGCCCGCTTTTGATCCATTGATCTTGCTTGCGATGTCGGCCAACGTATCCGTGGCACTGACTTCGACATTGACCGCTCCCGCGCTCCCCATCGTAAAGACCTTGGGCTCGCCAGACCACTTACCTACCTCGAAGGACAGGGTCCCTGCGCCCACCGCTTGACTGACGGGCGACAGTGCCACAGAAATGGACGACTGGGCCTTTGCCAGATTTTGAACCTGCACATTGAATGACGTCGCCACAGCACCGCCGACGGCAGAGACCGTCACGGCTTCTGGCTTGGCCGAGGTAGCGCTCACGCCGTTCCAGCCGGTGACGCTACCTAACTTGCTGGCCGCATCGGCCAGCGTTGAAACCAGGGATTTGAATTGCCCGAAGGCGGACACCTTCGCATTGGTGATGGCCGCCTGCTGGCTCAAACCACCGGTCTTGGTGATAGGAGCCTTGACAGCATCCACCGACGCCTTGATCAAGCCATTGACATCAACGTTGCCGCCGAGGCCAATGCCTATGGATGAAAAGCTAGCCATATCTCACCTCCTGAATCCGTATCGGGCTGAATCGCCAGAAATTATCCGAGCCTTTGGCCCATTGCATCCCGCCGATAAGCCCCCAAGAAACGCATCAATCTACCGCGTTGCCGCGCGATTGGCAAAAAGCGGAAAGCGGAGGCGACCAAATCGCCTCCGCTTTGAGAGAGAAAGGGCTTGTTCAAAGAACCTACCCCATCTGGTTAGCCTGCGGCCGAAGATCGATCAGCGCAGCAGGGCCAGCACGCCTTGCGGCAACTGGTTGGCCTGGGCCACCATCGCCGTGCCAGCCTGCTGCAGGATCTGCGAGCGCGACAGGTTGGCGGTTTCTGCTGCAAAGTCGGCATCCTGAATGCGACCGCGCGAAGCAGACATGTTCTCCGACGTGCTTTGCAGATTGTTCACGGTAGTCTCGAAGCGCGATTGCAGAGCACCGAAGCTCGCGCGCTGGCCATTGACGGCGGAGAGAGCGGAATCAATGATCTTCAGGGCCTTGGTCGATCCGTCGACCGTGGACACGTCGATGGTGTTGACAGATTTCAGGGTCGAGGCGCCAGCCGCCACGTAAGCAGATGTTCCGCCCAGAGAAAAACCCTTGTCGGAGCTGAACTCCACCGTGCCGCGCGAATTGGCCGTGCCACCAGCAACTGCCATCGACTGTGCAGCAGAGAAGGTCAGGGTCGCGGCCGTCGCGTCTTGCGATGCCAGGGTTGTCACGGCCACCGTCGAATTGTTGACGATATTGATGTCCGAGCCTGCGTCGTTGGTCAGCAAAATGCCATCGCCAGCGCTATTGAGCTTGGCAGTGATGCCCGTCTGCGATGCCACATCGTTGAATGCCTTGACGGCTTCGCCCAGATCGGTCGCCGTGGTGGCACTGAAGGTGATGTTGGCGGCGGTCGTGGTGTTGTCGCCCTTGATGGCCAGCGACACGGCACCTGCGGTGGTGATCTTGAACTCGGACAGGTTGCGCGCCGAAGCCGTCACGCCGGTAGTTTCGGCTGCGGCGTTGACCGACGCGGCGATCTTGGCGGCAGTGTCAGCCGCATCAACGTTCACCGTCTTGCTCTGCAAACCATTCACGATAACGGTCGCGGCGGCCGCAGCGGGTGCTGCAGCTGCTGCTGGGACGCTGGCGGAGGCCTTCAGCTGAGCGCCGTAGGTCGTGGTGCGGAAATTGCCTGTGGTGGCCGTGATGGTCTGGTTGGCATTGGCACCCACCTGGAAAGTGGCGGAGCCGAACGAACCGTCGAGCAGCTTCTGGCCGTTGAACTCCGTCGTGGTGGAAATACGATCCAGTTCGGAGAGCAGTTGACCCACTTCAGCCTGGATCGCCTTGCGGTCACCAGCGGAGTTGGTAGCGTTGGCGGACTGAACCGACAGTTCGCGCACACGCTGCAGGATATCGCCAGAAGCCTTGAGCGCTCCTTCAGCTGTTTGCGCCAAAGAGATGCCGTCATTGGCATTGCGCACAGCCTGGTTGAGGCCGCGAATCTGAGAGGTGAAACGCTCGGAAATGGCCAAGCCTGCAGCGTCATCTTTCGCGCTGTTGATGCGCAGGCCCGACGACAGGCGCTGGATGGACGTGTTCAGCGATGCCTGGCTCATGCCCAGATTACGCTGGGCGGTCAAAGAGGCGACGTTGGTGTTGATGGTAGCTGCCATTTGCAAATCTCCTGAAAAGAACTGACTGAATATGGCGTTGCCGCCAACCTGGTGCCAGGCAAGGCACCCGGCCATACGGTTCACAGCGCCGACATGGCCTTCTGATGAACGGCGGGCATTTACGTCCCGTTGCAAATGTTTTCGGACGCAGCGGCGAAAACTTTAGGGCGAAACGCACAAGTTGCAGGGTTTTTGTGCGCTTTATCGCGCCACTGCGCCGGGCGCCGCACTTTCACAATTCAGCCATCGTTCCCGTCTTGTCTGCCGGACGGTGGGGCTTCTACCGGCGCAGATTTGGTTTTTCAAGCCTTCAAGGAGCATATCCATGGCAGCCACTATCAACACCAACGTCAGTTCCCTGACCGCCCAGCGCAATCTGGGCATGAGCCAGTCATCGCTCAGCACGTCCATCCAGCGCCTGTCGTCGGGCCTGCGCATCAACAGCGCGAAAGATGACGCTGCCGGCTTGGCCATTTCGGAGCGCTTTACCACCCAGATTCGCGGCCTGAACCAAGCCGTGCGCAATGCCAACGACGGCATTTCCCTGGCCCAGGTCGCGGAAGGCGCGTTGGCGGGAGCCAGCAACATTTTGCAGCGTGTGCGCGAATTGTCCGTACAGTCCGCCAATGCATCCAATTCCGCCGGCGACCGCAAGGCGATCCAGGCCGAGGTGGGCCAGTTGCTGTCAGAGCTGGACCGCATCTCTGTGACCACGGAGTTCAACGGCCAGAAGCTGCTCGATGGCTCGTTCGGTTCCGCCACCTTCCAGGTGGGAGCCAATGCCAACCAGACCATCACGGCCACCACAGGCAATTTCCGCACCACGACGTATGGCGCACAGCTCAAGCAATCGGCACCCGTCGTTGTCACGGCGGCAGCGGCACCAACCGCCCTGACAGGCACCTTTGACGTCGCCGGGCTGCAAACGAAAACAGTGACTCTCACAGCCGCTGACACGATGGCTACTGCTGCGGCCAAGATCAATGCTTTGTCTGAGTCCACCGGCGTCTCCGCATCGGCACGCAACCAGGTCAACCTGACAACCTTCGTAGCAGGTGGCTCTTACTCGCTGGCAGTCAAGGGAGATAACACGACAGCCGCTAACGTGACATTCAGCGTCTCAGCTGCCGGCGCCACCGCAGGCGGGCTTGCAGAGGCCATCAAGGGATTCAACGACGTATCGTCACAAACCGGCATCACGGCGAAACTCAACGACGCAGGCGATGGTGTTGTGCTCATCAATGAGTCGGGTGCAAATATCCAGATTCAAAACAACTCATTGGCGGGCAACACTATTGCAGTGGGAGCCTATGACGCAGCAACCTCGGCGTCTACAGGCACTCCCACGTTTGTTGCGGGTGTTGCCGCCGCACCCGCAGGCGGCTTTGCAACAGCCACCGGCTATCTGGAGATGAGTTCCGACAAGGGGTTTGCCATCACCAACCTGACTGGCACCCCCCCGGTGACGGCAACTGCATCCACGCTCAATGCAGTGAACGTAATCGACGTTTCAACGGTCGACGGTTCGACCAAGGCACTGAAGATCATCGATTCGGCTCTGGCGGCGGTAAACGGTCAGCGAGCGAGTTTTGGCGCCTTGCAAGCCAGATTCGAGACCACCATCTCAAACCTGCAACTGTCCTCCGAAAACATGTCCGCCTCGCGCAGCCGCATTCAGGATGCCGACTTTGCCGCTGAAACTGCCAACCTGTCGCGTGCCCAGATCCTGCAGCAGGCCGGTACCGCGATGGTGGCCCAGGCCAATCAGATTCCCCAGGGCGTATTGGCACTTTTGAAGGGTTAAGCGCCAAGTGGACAAGCCGGCGCCTCAAACAAATGAGCAGCCATAGCCCACCCACAGAGCATAAGAGGCCAATTTGGCCTCTTTTTTTTGAACCACCTGCCCGTGCCATGCGCTAGCATGAGTGAACTGTCGAGCCCCTACAGTCATTCGGTCCTTGGCCCCGGCTACTGCAATCCGATACATTTAAGAACAATGCGCTCGCGCCCTGATGTTCCTTCTGCAGGCGCACTGTCGGCAGCGCCTCTCCATTAGCCGTATCTCATACCGCACACAGCATGTTCGTCATCATCGGTTACGTCGTCTGCCTCGGCTGCATCTTCGGTGTTTACATCATGCACGGGGGCAATATCAGCGTGATTCTCAAGGCACTGCCCTTTGAGATCGTCACCATCCTGGGTGGCGCCCTGGGTGCGTTTGTGGTGAACAACCAGCCCAAGGTGATCAAGGCCACCCTGGCGGCCCTTCCGATGGCGCTCAAGGGCTCCAAGTACACCAAGGAGCGCTATATGGAGCTGATGGCCATGCTCTATGACATCCTGCAGAAAGCCCGCAAGGAGGGGCTGATGGCGATTGAAAAGGATGTCGAAGCGCCCCACGAATCCGAGATATTCAAGAAATACCCCACGGTGGGTAGCGACCACCATGTGATCGAGTTCACCACCGACTACCTGCGCATGATGGTGTCGGGCAACCTCAACTCCCACGAGATCGAGGCGCTGATGGACAGCGAGATCGACACCCACCACCAGGAGGCCCATGCCCCCGTCGCGGCCCTCGCGCGCCTGGCGGGCGCCCTGCCCGCCTTCGGTATCGTGGCCGCCGTGCTGGGGGTGGTGAACACCATGGGCTCGGTGGGCCAGCCGCCTTCGGTGCTGGGGGGCATGATCGGTTCGGCGCTGGTGGGCACGTTCCTGGGCATTTTGCTGGCCTACGGTGTGGTGGAACCCCTGGGCGGTCTGGTCGAGCAAAAGACCGAGGACGCCGCCAAGGAGCTGCAATGCATCAAGTCCACCCTGCTGGCCAGCATGCAGGGGTACAACCCCGCCACGGCCATTGAGTTTGGCCGCAAGGTGCTCTTCTCCAACGTTCGCCCCAGCTTCACGGAACTGGAAGGGCATGTAAAGGGCAAAAAGTAAGCCTTCGCAGCCAGCACACCGGCCTCGCCACGCCCCAGCACCATGGCAGAAAAGAAACTCCAGCCCATCATCATCAAGCGCATCAAGAAAGGCGGCCATGCGGTGCATGGCGGTGCCTGGAAGATCGCGTACGCCGACTTCGTGACGGCCATGATGGCGTTTTTCCTGCTGATGTGGCTGCTGGGGTCCACGGCCAAGGGCGAGCTGCAGGGCATTGCCGCCTATTTTTCGTCACCGCTCAAGGTGGCGATGACGGGCGGGGATGGTGCTGGCAACAGCTCCAGCGTGATTCCGGGTGGTGGCAACGATCTGGCCAAGGTGCATGGTCAGGTGCGCCGCTCCGACGTGGAAGAGGCCAAGCAGCGCCGCATGAGCATCGATGCAGCGCGGGCAGAACGCGCCAAGCAGGACCAGGAACGCATCAAGGCCCTGGAGGCCAAGATTGATGCACTGATCACCGAAAACCCGCGCCTGAACGAGTACAAATCGCAGATCCGCATCGACATCACGCCCGACGGCCTGCAGATCCAGATCATCGACGACCAGAACCGCCCCATGTTCGACAGCGGCAGTGCGTTGGTAAAACCCTACATGCGGGACATCCTGCGCGAAATCGGCGCCGCCCTGGGAGGCGTCGAAAACCGCATCAGCCTCGCGGGCCACACCGACGCCGTGCCCTATGGCAACAGCGAAAAGGGGTACAGCAACTGGGAGCTGTCGGCAGACCGCGCCAACGCCTCGCGGCGGGAGCTGGTGTCTGCCGGCATGCCAGACGCTAAACTGGGCCGCGTGGTGGGCTTGGCTGCCAGCGACCTGCTGGATCCCAAGAACCCACGCTCTCCCTCCAACCGGCGCATCACCATCACGGTGTTGACCCGCGAGGCCGAAGAACGGCTCATGGGCAAAGGGATCCCCGAAATCACATCCACAGAACTGTTGACGGAAAAGCGGGAAAATCCCCCCCCAAGCAGGTAACGGTTACGACTTGTCACCAAACCTGCCGCCCATGACAATGCTTACAGTAAATCTCGACTGAAAGGGTCCCAAGTGACCACAGCCCTTCGTTTTTTGATCGTTGACGACTTCTCCACCATGCGACGCATCGTTCGCAATCTGCTCAAAGAGAGCGGGTTTGCTGACGCCGATGAAGCCGAGGACGGCGTCGCTGCACTCAACAAGCTGCGCAACAGCAAGTTTGACTTTGTGGTAACCGACATCAACATGCCCAACATGAACGGCTTCCAGCTGCTGGCCGAGATCAAGAAGGACGACAAGCTCAAGCACCTGCCCGTCCTGATGGTGACTGCCGAAGCCCGCAAGGAAGATATCGTTGCCGCCGCGCAGGGCGGCGCAGCGGGTTACATCGTCAAACCCTTCACCAAGGCGACTCTGGAAGAGAAGGTGACCTTGATTCTGAAGAAGATGGGGCTATGACACCATGGACGACACACCGGACAACAGCCAGCCTGCCGATGTTCACCACAAGATCGGCCTGCTGACGCGCCAGCTTCACGATTCCCTCAACGAACTGGGTTATGCCGACAAGCTGCGCGGCTCGATGGGCGAGTTGCCGGACGCCCAGAGCCGACTGTCCTACATCGCGCGCTTGACCGGGGAAGCCGCCGAAAAGGTGCTCAACCGCGTCGAACAGGCCAAGGCCCAGCACGACTACATCGCGACGGAAACGCGGCGGGTTGTCACCTCGCTGGTGGCCGACCCGGTGGCTGCCGTGGCCAAGGGCGAGATCTTCAACTTCCTGACCGACGTGGAGCGCGTGACCAAAGAGGCAGACACGCACCTCACGGAAATCATGATGGCGCAGGATTTTCACGACCTCACCGGCCAGGTGATTGCGCGCGTGGTGAATCTGGCGGCCACCATCGAAGAGCAGCTGGTGCAACTGCTCATCCAGACGGCCCCTCCCAACGCTCAGGTCACCACCGAACCCGCTCGCGCTGCGCATCTGCAAGGTCCCGTCGTGGACCCGGAGAACACCCCCGACGTGGTCACCGACCAGTCACAGGTGGACGATTTGCTGGCCAGCTTGGGCTTCTGACCCTGAAATTTCAGCATTTTTGGCTTCAAGTGCTAATGCAGCATGCGCGGAGCGCTATCATTTTTGAAGTACCAGGGTGAGGGTATAAGGTGCAGCCCAGGTGAAGCCCCTCCACTGAAAGCACCCCGGGCACTACCGAAAAGAGGGGGCTGCAGCCCCCTTATCAGCCTTTAGATTTCCAGGTCGCTCACGACAATGGCATGACACCAGCCGTCATGCCACCATGGAATCCAGCCAAGAAAAAAGCCTCCCCGCGTCAGAGCGCAAGCTGCAAAAAGCGCGCGAAGACGGCCAGGGGGCGCGCTCGCGCGATCTGTCGCACCTGGCCATTCTGGGCGCGGGCGCTGCATGCATGCTGTTGCTGGCCCCGCAGCTGATGGACCGCATGCAGTGGGCCATGAGCCAGCAGCTGGCGTTCAATGCGGCCACGGTGATGGCGCCGGGCACCATGCTGTCGCGGCTGCAGGACATGGTCATCGTGGGCGTGATCGCCAGCACGGTGTTCGCCACGCTGACCAGCGCGGCGGCCCTGATCAGCGCCATCGGAGCGGGCGGCTGGATCCTCAGCGCCAAGCCCATCACCCCCCAGTTCAGCCGCCTCAACCCGATCTCGGGGCTGGCCAACTTGTTTTCCAAGCAGCAGATGGCCAACGTGGCCAAGATGGTGCTGATGACGGCCATCCTGACCTATGTGGCCTGGAAGTTCCTGGGCAACAGCATCGAAACCGTCGCCATGCTGGTGCTGCAGCCCTCACCCATGGCCATTCGCCAGATTGCCGACTGGCTGACCTCGGGCATGAGCCTGTTGCTGCTGGTCGTGTTCCTGGCGGCGCTGGTGGACGTGCCCTTGCAGGCGTACTTCTTCAAGGAGCGACTGAAGATGTCGCACGAGGAAGTCAAGCAGGAGCACAAGGAATCGGACGGCAACCCCCACACCAAGGGCCGCATCCGCCAGAAGCAGCGCGAGATCGCCGATCGCGCCAGCGTGGGCGCCGTGCCCAAGGCCGATTTTGTGGTGATGAACCCCACCCACTATGCGGTGGCCCTCAAATACGACGAGAAGACCATGAGCGCGCCCCAGGTCATCTCGCGCGGCACCGACCTCATCGCCATGAAGATCCGCGACGTGGCCAAGGAGCACAACGTGCCCGTGCTGCAGTCGCCCATGCTGGCCCGCGCACTGTATGCCCATGCCGAGCTGGACCAGGCCATCCCCGCCACGCTCTACACCGCCGTGGCCCAGGTGCTCGCCTATGTGTACCGCCTGAAGGCCGCGCTGCGTGGCGAAGGCCGCATGCCCGACAGCCTGGTAGAGCCTTTCGTGCCGCCTGAACTCGATCCGCTGAACCGCACCACGGTGCAAGGTGCTGCCGTATGAACACCTCCGTAAAGTCATTGCAGCAATGGGCGGGCACCAATGCCAGCGCCCTGCAGGGCCTGTCGGCACCGCTGCTGGTGGTGGCGATTCTGGCGCTGATGGTGCTGCCAATTCCGCCCTGGCTGCTGGATGCATTTTTCACGCTCAACATCGCCGTCGCGCTGATGGTGATGATGGTGGCGGCGTACATGCTGCGTCCGCTGGACTTCGCGGCCTTCCCTTCGGTGCTGCTGCTGACCACGCTGATGCGCCTGTCGCTGAACGTGGCCTCTACGCGTGTGGTGCTGCTCGAAGGCCACCAGGGCCCGGGTGCAGCGGGTGCAGTGATCGAGGCTTTCGGCCACTTCCTGATCGGCGGCAACTTCGCCGTTGGTCTGATCGTGTTTGCGATCCTCGTGGTGATCAACTTCGTGGTGATCACCAAGGGCGCGGAGCGCATTGCCGAAGTGTCGGCCCGCTTCACCCTGGACGCCATGCCCGGCAAGCAGATGGCGGTGGACGCCGACCTTAACGCCGGCCTGATCGACGAAAAAGAAGCCAAGCGTCGTCGCGCAGAAGTGGCAGAAGAAGCCAACTTCTTCGGCTCCATGGACGGCGCCTCCAAGTTCGTGCGCGGCGACGCCGTCGCGGGCATCCTGATCCTGCTCATCAACATCATTGGCGGCTTTGCCATTGGTGTGTTGCAGCACGACCTGTCGGCCAAGCAAGCCGCAGACAGCTACATCCTGCTGGCCATTGGCGATGCGCTGGTGGCGCAGATTCCGGGCCTGCTGATCTCGGTGGCGGCTGCCATGGTGATCTCGCGCGTGGGCAAGGACCATGACATGGGCCGCCAGATCGTGCAGCAGCTGTTCATGTCGCCCCGCGTGCTGGGTGTCACGGCCGGTATCCTGATCCTGCTGGGCCTGATCCCCGGCATGCCGCATGTCGTGTTCCTGACCATGGGCAGCCTGCTGGGCTACGGCGCCTGGGTGCTGTACGAACGGCAGAAGGTGCCACCCGTGGTCGAAGCTCCACCCCCACCCGTCACCGATGGCGAGGCCACGTGGGACGACCTGCAGCCCGTGGACCTGCTGGGCCTGGAGCTGGGCTACCGCCTCATCAGCCTGGTGGACAAGAGCCGCCAGGGCGATCTGCTCACCCGCATCAAGGGCGTGCGCCGTAAGTTTGCGCAGGAAGTGGGTTTCCTTCCCCCTGCCGTGCACGTGCGCGACAACCTCGAACTCAAGCCCAGCGGTTACCGCATCACGCTGCGTGGCGTGGTGGTGGGCGAAGGCGAGGCCTTCCCCGGCATGTTCCTGGCCATCAACCCCGGCGGCATCACCACACCACTGATCGGCACGGCCACCACCGACCCCGCCTTTGGTCTGCCAGCACACTGGATCGACGACCGGCAAAAGGAAGCCGCACAAATGGCGGGTTTTACCGTCGTTGATTCCGAAACCGTGATGGCCACCCATTTGTCACACTTGATGCAAGTGCAAGCCGCCAAGCTCCTCAGCCGCACCGAAACGCAGCAGCTGGTGGAACACGTGGCCAAGCTGGCCCCCAAGCTCATCGAAGAAGTGGTTCCGAAAATGGTCTCCATCGCAACGTTCCAGAAAGTCCTCCAGCTGCTGCTGGAAGAGTCTGTGCACATCCGCGATATCCGCACCATCATCGAAACGCTGGCCGAGCATGCCGGTGGTGTCTCGGACCCCGTCGAGCTGGCCCGCCGCGTGCGGATCGCGCTCTCGCCCGCCATCGTGCAACAGATCTACGGCCCCACCCGCGAGCTCAACGTCATTGCCATCGAGCCCGGCCTGGAGCGCCTGCTGGTGCAAGCCCTGGGCAACACCGCCGGGCCCGCGCTGGACCCGGGCGTGGCCGACATCCTCACACAGAAGGCCGCCGAAGTGGCCCTCAAGCAGGAAGAGATGGGCCTGCCCGCCTGCCTGCTGGTTCCCGACCAGATCCGCAATGCCATCTCCCGCCTGGTGCGCCGCGTAGCGCCCCGCCTGCAGGTGCTGGCACACAGTGAAATTCCAGAGACCCACACCATCCGTATTGGGCCGATCCTTAAAGGTGCATCAGCATGAACATCAAACGCTTTACCGCCCCCACCTCCCGGGAGGCTCTGGCCAAGGCGCGCATGGCCTTTGGCGACGGCACGCTGATCCTGTCCAACCGCCCCACGGCCAACGGCGTCGAAGTGGTGGCCACGGCCGAGGACACACTGTCAGCCCTGGACGGTGGTGCGCCCATGGCCTCTTCCAACGCGCCCCTGCTGGCGCCCAGCACCGCGCGCAGCGCCCTACAACGCGCCAGCCAGCCGGCAGCGGCGTCGGGCCTGGGCCGCAACCCGGTCGAGGAAGACACCGAGCAGCTGGCCATGAGCACCCTGTCGTTCCAGGACTATGTGCGCGAACGCATGCTGCGCCGCCGCCACGAGGCACTGAACGGCCCGTCGGAGCCCCAGACACTGTCTGAACGCAGCCGCGACCAGGAGCCCGAACGCGAGCGCATGCCCGCGCCTTCCGTGGCACGCCACAACCCGCTGCGCACCATCCCGATGGACATCCCGCCCGAGCCACCGCGCCGTCGGCAAGAGGCCCCCAGCGCCCACCTGATCCAGTCGAACAATCAGCAGAGCGTGATGAACGAACTGCACGCGATGAAGGAACTGATCGAAGACCGCTTCAACACGCTGGCCTGGCTGGGTCAAGCGCGCCAGAACCCGATCCAGTCCAACCTGATGCTCAAGATGATCCGTGCCGGGTACTCCCCGTCGCTGGCCCGTGCTGTGCTCGAACGCATGCCGGAAGACTTGTCGGCCGGCGAATCGGTGCGCTGGCTGATGGAGGTGCTGGAGCGCAACCTCAAGACCGACCAGACCGATCCACCCCTCTACGAACAGGGCGGCATCTTCGCCATGGTCGGCTCCACCGGTGTGGGCAAGACCACCACCACCGCCAAGCTGGCAGCGATGTGCGCACGCATCCACGGCCCTGGCAGCGTGGGCCTGATCACACTCGACACCTACCGCGTGGGCGCCCACGACCAGTTGCGCACCTATGGCCGCATGCTGGGCATCGTGGCCCACCTGGCGCACGACCGCGCTGCCCTGCAAGACCTACTGGGCCTGCTCAGCGGCAAGAAGATGGTACTGATCGACACCACCGGTGTGGCACCCCGCGACCCGCGCAAGCGCGACATGCTGGACGTGCTGGACCTGCCCAACGTGAACCGTCTGCTGGTGCTCAATGCGGGCTGCCACGGCGACACGCTGGACGACGTGCTGACCGCCTTCAAAACCGACGGATCGCAGCAAGCCATCCTGTCCAAGGTGGACGAAGCCGTGAAGCTGGGCCCCGCCATCGATGCACTGATCCGCCACCAGATGGTGCTGCGCGGCGTGACCAACGGCCAGCGCGTACCCGAGGACTGGGAACGTGCCAACGCGCACCAGCTCATCAGCGCGTCCATGCGTGCGCCGGCCAAGTCGGCGTTCGATCCCAAGGCCACGGACCTGAACTTCTTTTTCTCGCACTCTCCCGACACGGTGACGGAGGGGGGGCTGGTCGATGCTTGATCTGGGTTTTCACCAAGCCGCGAGTCTGCACAGCCTCACTCCGCAGGCGGAGCTGCGGTTGCTGGCGGTCGCCAGCCAGGGCAACACGGCGAACGGACTGGAAACGCTGTGGCAGATCTGTGCGAGCCTGCAGCGGCTGGGCTATCCGGTGGTGGTGCTTGACGGAACGGCGCAGGAATCCGACGACAGCCCCGGGCTGCTGCACCTGCTGCAACATGCCACATGGAACGACGGTGCCAGCCTCAACCTGGGCGCCACGGCCTCTTCGCTCGCCGTGATTCCGGCGGCCAAGGGGCTGCAGCACCTGAGCCGCAAGGCAAGCGGCGACACACGCTCGCCCATGGAGAGCCTGCTGCCCTACTTCAGAACCTACGGCCTGATGGTGATTCACGCCCCCGCCTCCACCCTGGGGCCCCTCCTTACCCACACGGCCACGGTGCCACTGGTGGTCATGGGCAGCGGCGCAGCGGGCGTGATGACCAGCTACAAGAGCCTCAAGCAGATTGCACTGCACACCGGGTTGCCGTGCATGGTGGCGGCTTTGCTGCACAACAACACGGCCGCTGAACGCCGCAAGGCCCAGTCCCAGTTGATGACGCTGCAGGCCTGTGCCGAGCGCCATCTGGGCGGCCCCATACGGACCACCACCATTGCCACGCAGAGCCCCCAGGAGCTACAGCGCCTGGCCTTGCAACTGCTGGAAAATGCGGGCACTATGAACGGAGCGCTGGCTGCGCTGCCCACCAGCAACCTGGCAGGCATGCCTGCGCATTTTGTGCGGAGCCATTGAACAGCGCCTGTGATGCATCTCTACGTACCCACGTTGACCCGAAGCACTCCGATGGCCCCTCCTGCGGCTTGAGAACAAGATTGCCTACTCGCCCTACCAGTGCATAACACTCTCTCTATGTACACCGCCAAAGGCCAGCTTGATCGCGATGCCATGATCCGCCAGCATGTACCGCTGGTGCGGAGGATTGCGCACCACATGATCGCCAAGCTGCCTCCCAACGTCGAGCTGGACGACTTGATCCAGGTCGGCATGATGGGCCTGGCCGAAGCACTGTCCCGCTACGAAGTCGCCCAGGGCGTGCAGTTTGAAACCTTTGCCACCCAACGCATCCGGGGCGCCATGCTCGACGAGCTGCGCGAGGGTGACTGGATGAGCCGCAGCTCGCGCAAGAGCCAGAAAGACATTGAACATGCCGTGCACCGGCTGGAGCAAAAGCTGGGCCGCAGCCCGCTGGAGTCAGAGATAGCGGGCGAAATGGGCATGGGCCTGGCGGACTACCAGAATCTGCTGGGCAAGGTGCGGGGTACCCAGCTGGTGTACCTGGAAGACATGACGCATGGCAACGACGACGAGGATGGTTTTCTGGACCGCCACGTTGCCGACAGCGCAGCCGACCCGGTGGAGTTGCTGCGCGATCAGCGGCTCAAGACATCGCTGGTGAACGCCATCAAAACCTTGCCAGAGCGCGAGCAGCACATCATGGGCATGTACTACGAACATGACATGAACCTCAAGGAGATCGCCGCCGTGCTCGGCGTCACCGAGTCGCGCGTGTGCCAGCTACACAGCCAGTCCATCGCCCGGCTGCGGGCCAAGATGCGCGCGCACTGAGCGCGTACGCCAACCACGCCGGGCGCCGCGAGGGCCGTGGCGTGTGCCAACTAGGCTCCTAGGGTGTCGCATGTGGCCCCCGGCCACAAAACCCCTTTTGAGAAATGAGGCGCGCTCAGCCCGCTGAGCGGTAGATGCGCGCGACGCCCGGCGCAGCACCACGCGTGCCCAGGCCATCACCGTAGGTAGACGCCGCATTGGACGGAGGCAGCAGGCCGGCGGCCTGGCGGTCAGTGCTGGCGGCAAGCCGGGCCAGGCTTTCACGATGCAGGGCCAGCATGGTGCGGATAGCATCCGCGCGCTTTTGCAGCGACGCCGGCAGGGGCATGCCACGCGCGGCCGCTTGCTCCAGAGCGCGCGAAAAATCGGCCGCTGCATCACGCAAGGCCGTACTGTGTTTTTCCAGGGAGGTAGGGTCTGCCGCCAGGAGTGCGGTCGAGACTTGTTCGATCAGCTGCTCAACAGCAGAGAGGGATTCTTCCAGAGACATGGCGCATTGTGCGATGGATTGCGCCGGGGAGCAAAACGCCGATCAGCCCCGCGAGCGGGACAGGATCTCCTGGGCGTTGGACAACAGCTTGTCGGCGATGGCTTCGGCATCCACCGAAAATTCGCCCTTTTCGATGGCAGCGCGCACGGCCTTGACCTTGCCCGCATCAAAATCAGCCGTGCTGCGGGTGGAAGGGCTGAGCGCCCGGGCAGCGGTAGAAACAGTGACAGGCACACCGGCGGATGACGCAACGAGCGCGTCTTTGGCGGCGCCTTCAGCAGCGCTTGCTGGGGCCTTGGCTTGCTTGGCAAGCCCCGTCGGCGGCAACCCGCCCGGCAGTTCCGGTGTTTGACCTATCTTCATCGCTCTCTCCACCACCCCGTTGGATGTGGGGCATCAGTAGCAATGTTTTCGACCCATTTGGCCCGGACTTTAGCCATTTATTGCCAGGGCGTCATCACAGAGTGACGTCCACTGTCCCAGAATCATTCACAGTTCCACTTACTATGCGTCCATTCTCCATGCGAACGCGTACAGTCTGCCCGGAAGAGCCTGCGGTCAGTGCCTGACCCGCTGAACTGACCGCATAACCCGGCCCCTGGGCCACCACCTTCACCTGTGCGCCGGCCTTGAACAGCAGAGGGGCTCGCACCATGGCCTGGCGCACCGCCTGCCCTGCCACCAGCTGGCGGGCAGCGGTCTGGCCCACCCACAGGTCGGGATTGGCCATGACAGGAGAGGCATCGGCCGCCCAGTCTACCTCGGCCTCGGTGGCGTCATTGGCCGTCAGCACGGCGCCCGGTGCCACATTGTTGGTCAGTACCCAGGCCGGGCCAAACGCCTTGATGGTCACTGGCAAAAACACATTCCATGCGGTGGCGCCCTCCACGCAGCGCAGCCCCAGGCGTGTGCGACCCCACAGGCGGGCCCCCACGGGGAGATAAGGTTCAACGCGCGCGCAGGGCGCCAGCCGCAGGCGCGAATCCAGTGAGCCAACACTTACTTCCATACGCAGAGGCAGTGCAGAGGACGGGTTGCGGGACATCGCATCGTCCAGCCAGCGCTGGGTGAGTGGGCCCAGATCTGCCGCGGGGTCTGCCGCCGACTGGGCGTGTACAGCACCACCCGCGCCCAGCGCGGCCCCAGCCACGGCGCCCACCAGGCACAACCGACGCAACACGGCGGCGCGGGTACGCGCAGCCAGCAACGACCGGGTGGTGCTGCGCAGCGCGGCGCCATGGTTGGCAGGAGAGAAAAAGGAACGGATGGTCATGGGAGCCTCCTGGGCATCGGCTGGCCAGGCTGCCCGCGCACGGTGCGCTACGGAAGGCAGGGGCCATTTCACCCCTGGAACTATAGGCAGATGGCCCATGCGCAAAACCCGGAACTGCGCATCCATTTGCCAGTTCTTCGCGCTTTAGAAAAAGGGCGCGGTTTCCATAATCGAGCAACGCCAAAAAGCCCCCCGGGGCTGGCGACTTTGCAACCGACGGTGTGAGGCACACATGCTTGACAAGATGACCAACCAGCTGAATTTTCACGGCAACGCCCTGGTGTTGCGCGGGGAACGCCAGCGCGCCATCGCCAGCAACATTGCCAATGCCGACACGCCCGGCTACGTGGCCCGCGACTTCAAGTTTGGCGACGCGCTGCGCGAGGCCACGGGCATGACCTCTTCCGCCACGGGCACCGCTGGAGCAGCGGTCACGCGGCTGGCCACCGGCGGCTCGTACGGAACCGCAGGCACCACCGATCCGCACCATATCCCGCTGCCCACCGTGAATTCCAGCACCAGCATCGACCGGCAGGGCGCACTGGGCTATGCCGTGCAAACGCAACCCAGCCTGGACAACAACTCGGTGGACCTGGACCGCGAGCGCGCCAACTTCGTGGACAACGCTGTGCGCTACGAAGCCACGCTGCGGTTCATCAACGGCAACGCCAAAACCATGCTCAGCGCCATCCAGGGCCAGTAAGCAGCCAGACCTGCAGCGCAGAAAGCGAGCCACCCCATGTCCATGTTTTCGATCTTCAACGTGTCGGGCAGCGCC
Organism: Acidovorax sp. Root70; assembly: GCF_001428225.1. Classification (NCBI taxonomy): domain Bacteria; kingdom Pseudomonadati; phylum Pseudomonadota; class Betaproteobacteria; order Burkholderiales; family Comamonadaceae; genus Acidovorax; species Acidovorax sp. Root70. Next base: position 231,715 of record NZ_LMHQ01000032.1, on the reverse strand, counting down.
ATCAGTGCGCAGTCGCAGCGGCTCAACGTGGTGGCCAGCAACCTGGCCAACGTGGATGCCGTGGCTGGCCCCGACGGACAGGCCTACAAGGCACGCCAGGTGGTTTTCCAGACGGCACCCATGGGGGCCGACAGCTCTGCGGGCGTCAAGGTCAGCGGCGTCAGCGAAAGCAATGTGCCCGGCCGCCGCGTGCACGACCCCAGCCACCCGTCGGCAGACGCCGAGGGCTACGTGACCCACTCCAACGTCAATGCGGTGGAGGAGATGGTCAACATGATCTCCGCCTCGCGCTCGTACCAGAACAACGTCGAGGTCATGAACACGGCCAAGTCGCTGCTCCTCAAGACCCTGCAGATGGGCCAGTAATTCCCGGGAGACCCCACCATGATTCTCAGTGCCACCAACGCCGTTACCACCACCACGGATGCGTCCACCAAAGCCAATGCCGCAAGCGACCCCTCGGCGGCCCAGGACCGCTTCTTGAAACTGCTGGTGGCGCAGCTGAACAACCAGGACCCGATGAACCCCCTGGACAACGCCCAGATGACCTCGCAGATCGCGCAGATCAACACGGTGACCGGCATCCAGCAGCTGAACCAGACCATGCAGAGCATGGCCGCGCAGTTCAACTCGCTGCAGGTCATGCAGGGCACCGCGCTGGTCGGCCGCAACGTGCTGACCGAGGGCTCCAACCTGGCGGTGGCGGACAAGGCGGGCAAGGGCGGCTTCGAGCTGGGCTCGGCTGCCACCAACGTGAAGATCGAGGTCACGACCGCAGGCGGGCAGGTGGTGGACACCATCGACCTGGGCGCCAAGGCAGCAGGCCGCCACACCTTCGACTGGGACGCCAGCAAGTACACCGGCGCCACCGATGCACTGCAGTTCCGCGTGACCGCCGTCAATGGCTCCACCAAGCTGGATTCCACCGCTCTGAGCCTGGCCAAGGTCACGGCCGCAGGCGCCGAGGACGGACAGCTGGTGCTGAGCCTGTCCAACGGAAAAACCATCAACTACAGCCAGATCAAGGCCTTGGTGTAACACCAGCCCGCTTCGTATCGCGTCAACAGGAGAACACCATGAGTTTTCAGCAAGGCCTGTCCGGCTTGAACGCCGCCAGCAAGAACCTCGATGTCATCGGGCACAACATTGCCAACTCCAACACCGTCGGGTTCAAGGCCTCGCGGGCCGAGTTTGCCGAGATGGTGGCCTCGGCCATCGGCTCTGCCGGTGGCTCCAACGCGGGCATCGGGGTGGAAGTCGCTGCCGTGGCGCAGCAGTTCACCCAGGGCAACCTGACCATCACCGGCAACAGCCTGGATGTGGCCATCAACGGCAACGGGTTCTTCAGCCTGACCCTGCCCGATGGCACCGCCGCCTACACCCGCTCCGGCAACTTCAAGCTGGACAAGGAGGGCAACATGATCACCAACGACAACGCCAAGGTGATGGGCTTCCCGGTGGACCCGGTCACCGGCCTGCGCTCCGGCACCGACCCCATCCCCATGGTGTTCCCGACCTCCGAGCCGATCCCTGCCAAGCAGACCACCAAGATCACGGCAGCCTTCAACCTGGACGCCCGCGCCACCGACGCCGCGGGCGACCCTGCGGCCACGCCCCCCATCCCGGCCACGCCACGCGCCACCTATGGCACGTCGATCAACGTGTTCGACAGCCAGGGGGTTGCCAAGCCGGTGAGCCTGTACTTCCAGAAAACCGCCACCGACAACACCTGGGACGTGTACGACGCCCTGGACGACCCCACGGCCGTGCCGCCTGTGGTGGCCACGCCCATCGGCCAGATCACGTTCGACAACAACGGCGCCATCACCGGCCCGGTGGCCACGCCACCCGCCACCGGCTTCTCGCTGCCGCTCACCGTCAACCCCACGCCGCCCAACCCCAACAACCTGCCCACCTACACGGTGGACGTGAGCCTGGACAAGGTGACCCAGTTCGGCACCAAGTTCGCGGTGTCCAACCTGAGCCAGGACGGCTACACCTCGGGCGAGCTGACCGGCATCAACATCGAGAACAACGGGATGATCATGACCCGTTACTCCAACGGTGTGACGCGTGCCGAGGGCCAGCTCGCGCTGTCCAGCTTCCGCAACACGCAGGGCCTGGCCTCGGTGGGCAGCAACAACTGGGTGGCCACGTTCGAGTCGGGCCAGCCAGTCGTCGGCACCGCCACGGATGGCAGCTTTGGTTCGCTGCGCTCGGGCGCCCTCGAAGACTCCAACGTGGACCTCACGGCCGAGCTGGTGAACATGATGACCGCCCAGCGCGCCTACCAGGCCAACGCACAGACCATCAAGACGCAAGACCAGGTGATGTCCACCCTGGTCAACCTGCGCTGACCGGCTGAGCCCCTACTGAACCCGTACAGGACACCGGAGAGCCCCCATGGACCGCATCATCTACACCTCGATGACAGGCGCCAACGCCGCCGCCCACCGGCAGGCGGTGCTGTCCAACAACCTCGCCAACGTGTCCACCGGCGGGTTCCGCGCCGAGATGTCCACCTTCCGCTCGGTGCCCCTGCAGGGCGACGGCGCCAAGACGCGCGTGTTTGCGCTGGAGGCCACTTCGGGCTACGTCAACACCCCTGGCCCCGTGCAGCGCACCGGCCGCAACCTCGACGCGATGGCCGCGGGCAACGCCTGGTTTGCCGTGCAGGGGCTGGATGGCACCGAGGCCTACACCCGCGCCGGCAGCTTTGAAGTGTCGGCCACGGGCCAGCTGCTCACCCCCACCGGACTGCCCGTGCTGTCGGACGGCGGCGCGCCCATCGACGTGCCACCCGGGGCCGATGTATCGCTCGGGTCGGACGGCACCGTGACCTCCAAGATTCCGGGCCAACCCGCCCAGGCCATCGGCCGCCTCAAGCTGGCCACGCCCGCGCCCGAAGATCCGCTCAAGCGCGGCGACGACGGGCTGTTTCGCACCACCTCGGGCGACCCCATGCCCAATGACGCCAACGCGCGCATGCTGTCAGGGGCGCTGGAGGGCTCGAACGTGAACCCGGTCGAATGCATGGTCGGGATGATCGCTGCATCGCGCCAGTTCGAGCAGCAGATGAAGCTGCTGCAGACCGCCGAAACCAACGACAAGACCGCCAGCCAGTTGCTGAGCATGAACGGCTGATGCCGCTGCCACCCCACGCACGCACCCGCCATAAGGAAGCACCATGATCAACTCCCTCTGGATCGCCAAGACCGGCATGTCTGCCCAACAGACCCAGCTCGACGTCATCTCGCACAACCTGGCCAACGTCTCCACCACCGGCTACAAGCGCAACAACGCGGTGTTCGAAGACCTGATCTACCAGAACCTGCGCCAGGTGGGCGCCAACACCACCGAGCAGAACCAGCTGCCCACCGGCCTGCACCTGGGCCTGGGCGTGCGCACCGTGGCGACCAGCCGCAACTTCATGCAGGGCAGCCTGCAGGAGTCCAAGAACAACCTGGATGTCGCCATCAACGGCAACGGCTTCTTTGAAGTGACCATGCCCGACGGCACCGTGGGCTACACCCGCGACGGCTCCTTCCAGGTCGATGCGCAGGGCCGCATGGTCACATCCAGCGGGCTGCCCGTGGTCAACGGCATCACCATTCCGGCCAACGCCACCAGCGTCAGCATCAGCGCCGAAGGCGCCGTGGCTGTTACCGTCCCGGGCAATACGCAACCGCAGACCGTGGGTAACCTGGCCATGGCCAGCTTCATCAACCCGGCCGGCCTGGAGCCTATCGGGCAGAACCTGTTCAAGGAATCCGCCGCGTCCGGCCAGCCCCAGCAAGGCACCCCTGGCACGAACGGCCTGGGCATCATCAAGCAAGGCTTTCTGGAAGCCTCCAACGTGAACGTGGTGGAAGAGCTGGTCACCATGATCCAGACCCAGCGCGCCTACGAGATGAATTCCAAGGCCATTCAGACCTCGGACCAGATGCTGGCCAAGCTGGCCCAGCTGTGACCCCCCTTGTGACCTCCCTTTCGCCCGCGCTTTCGCCCAGGACCTTCGCCATGCGCACTTTCACACGCTCCCTTCGCCTGCTGCAGGCACTTGGCTCGCTGCGCGCGGGCGTTCCCGCCCTGGGCGCAGCACTGCTGTGCGCCGGTTGCGCCACCCTGTCGCCACCGCCGCCGGTGGATATCCTGCCCACCACTCCGCCGCCGCTGGCCGCTGCACCGCGCACCCCGCCCCCGGTGACCGGCGGGCTGTTCCACAACGCCAGCTACCGCCCCGCGTTTGAAGACCGCCGCGCACGCCTGGTGGGCGACAACGTGACCGTCCAGATCGTGGAGAACGTGACGGCCAGCCAGAAGTCCTCGTCCACGGTGGACCGCGACTCCAAGGTCTCCGCGGGCGTGACCGCCCTGCCCTTCACCAGCACCAGCTTCACCGACAAGCTGGGCGTGGGTGCTTCGTCCGGCAACGCGTTCTCGGGCAAGGGTGGCACCGAAAGCGCCAACACCTTCACCGGCTCCATCACCGCCACGGTGGTGGATGTGCTGCCCAACGGCCACCTGGTCATCGCCGGCGAGAAGCAGATCGGCGTGAACCAGAACGTGGATGTGCTGCGCTTTTCGGGCACGGTGGACCCACGCGCGCTGCAGCCCGGCAGCATCGTGAACTCGACCCAGGTGGCCAACGTGCGCGTCGAGTCGCGCGGACGCGGCGCGCAGAACGAAGCCCAGGCCATGGGGTGGCTGGGCAGGTTCTTCAACACCGTCACGCCGTTCTGACCGCCCAGGGCGCTGGCATTCCCACGCCCTTGCCGCCGGGACATCGGCGCTGCGCGCTGCGCCCCATCGGCGCCCTCTCGGGCGGCGGCGGCGCGCGCGCCAGTCATCACTACCAATTTGATAGCTGCTTGCGCATATAGCACCAGCACATCCGGCTGTTTTTGTTCAAAATTCATTCGCCAGAGCGCGTACAGCCCACGCCTGCGCTCACCCTGGGAAAGCGCGCTCCAGACCCATCCAATAAGCCGGTGAACCTGCTTCTTTTTGGGTTTTAGTTCTGGCCATGGCCCACCACAATGGATGCCATGAAAGCCTCGTCCCACTCCCCCCTGCCCCGCACCGTGCGCGCCCTGTGGCTGCTGCTGGCCCTGGTGGCCGCAGGCTTGGCAACGCCCGCGCAGGCCTTGCGCGTCAAGGAAGTGGCGGCGGTGCAGGGTGTGCGCAGCAACCAGTTGACGGGCTACGGCCTGGTCGTCGGGCTGGACGGCACGGGTGACCAGACCACGCAGATGCCCTACACCACGCAGGCCATGTCCAATTACCTGCAACAGATGGGTATCAGCCTGCCACCCGGCACGGCGTCGCAGCTGCAGCTCAAGAACGTGGCGGCGGTGATCGTCACGGCGCAACTGCCTGCCTTTGCCCAGCCAGGCCAGCAAATCGACGTGAACGTCTCGTCCATGGGCAATGCCAAGTCGCTCAAGGGCGGCACGCTCATCGTCACGCCGCTGCGCGGCGCCGACGGCGAGATCTATGCCCTGGCCCAGGGCAACATGGTGGTCGGCGGCGCTGGTGCGTCGGCCGGTGGCAGCAAGGTGCAAATCAACCACCTCAGCGCAGGCCGCATTCCGCTGGGTGCGCAGGTGGAACGGGCCGTGCCCACGCCCCTGAACGAAGGCGACACCATCAACCTGGGCCTGAACGCCTCGGACTTCCAGACCGCCCGCCGCGTGGCGCAGGTGATCAACGCCAAGCTGGGCCAAGGCCTGGCCACCGCACTGGACGGCCGCACGGTACAGGTGCGGGCTCCCATCGACCCCGGCGCCCGCGTGGGCTTCATCGCCGACCTGGAAGAGCTGCCGCTTGAATCGTCCACCCCCGCGGCCAAGGTGGTCATCAACGCACGCACAGGGTCGGTGGTGCTCAACCAGTCAGTCACGCTGGGGCCTTGCGCGATTGCCCACGGCAACCTGTCCATCACCATCAGCTCCACACCGGTGGTCAGCCAGCCCAATGCGTTCTCGCAAGGGCAGACGGTGGTCACGCAAAAGAGCGACATCACCATCAACCAGGAGCCGGGCAACGTGATCCAGATGCCCGCGTCGCCGCAGCTGGCCGACGTGGTCAAGGCCCTCAACACGCTGGGCGCCACGCCGGGCGACCTGCTGGCCATCCTGCAGGCCATCAAGGCCGCCGGCGCACTGAACGCCGAGCTCGAGGTGATCTGAATGAAGCACCCCCTGCGTCGCTTCGCGCCTTCCCCCTCTCCTGCGGGAGGGGAACGCACCCGGTGGCCTGGCAAAGCCAGTTCCGCGGGTGCGCTGGCCTGCGCCGCGCCGGATTCACGGCCTGTGGGTGACCCACCGCAAGAGGCTTGACCATGGCCCTCACCCTCCCCTCCTCCGGTAGCACCACCAGCCCATCGAACGCGCTGGCGGTCGATATCCGCTCGCTCAATTCCCTCAAGTACGACGCGGGCACCGCCAACAGCGCACAGGTCACGCGCGAGGCGGCCAAGCAGTTTGAGTCGCTGTTCATGCGCGAACTCATCAAGAGCATGCGCGACGCCACGATGAAGTCGGGCCTCATGGAAGGCGAGCAGGCCAATCTGGGCCAGGACATGCTGGACCAGCAGCTGTCGGTCAACATGTCGGGCCAGCAGGGCGGCCTGTCGGAAGCCATTGCCCGCCAGCTCTCGCGCCAGATGGGGGGCGCAGACGCCAACTTTTCGGTGCCTTCCACGCTGAGCCTGCCGCAGGCCCAGCCCCGGTCTGCGACCTCCTCCACCACGTCGTCCGTCGATACCACCCTGCCGGTCCCCAAAGGCCGCGAAGGCTTTGTGCAGCACCTGAGCGGCACCGCCGAGCGCGTGGCACAGGAGAGCGGCATTCCCGCCAGCTTCATGCTTGGCCAGGCCGGACACGAAACCGGCTGGGGCAAGAGCGAAATCAAGACCGCCAGCGGCGGCAACTCGTTCAACCTGTTCGGCATCAAGGCAGGCAAGGGCTGGACCGGCAAGGTGGCCGAGATCACCACCACCGAATACATCAACGGTACCCCCCGCAAGGTGGTGGCCAAGTTCCGTGCGTACGACTCGTACGAGGACTCGTTCCGCGACTACGCCAAGCTGATCACCGACAACCCGCGCTACGAAAAAGCCCAGGCCACCGCCAAGACGGGCTCTGCCGTGGCCTACGCGGCCGAGCTGCAAAAGGCGGGCTACGCGACCGACCCCGAGTACGCCAAGAAACTCAGCGGCGCCATCAACAGCGCACTGCGCGTGCAGCGCGCCCAGGCATGATGGACCAGAAGAACCGAGGTAAGCCATGAGTCTGCTCAACGTCGGCGCCCGCGCCCTGCTGGCCAACCAGGTGGCTTTGCAGACGGCGGGCCACAACATTGCCAACGTCAACACGCCCGGCTATTCGCGCCAGACCGTGGTGCTGCAAACCGTGCAGGGCCAGTTCACGGGCGGTGGCTACATCGGCCAGGGCGTGGACGTGCAGACCATCCTGCGCAACCAGAGCGAGCTGCTCACGCGCCAATCGGCCGCTGCCGGATCGACCCAGGCGGCCGACGCCGTGCGCGCCGAGCGCCTGAGCCAGTTGCAGGAAGTGTTCAGCGGCGGCACCCAGGGCCTGGGCGCCGCCATCAACGACATGATGAACGCGTTCTCGGACGTGGTCAGCAGCCCCACCGACATCACCGCACGCACGGTGGTGCTCACGCGGCTGGACGAAACGGCCGCACGCATGCGCACGGCCAGCGACCGGATCAACGAGATCGAGTACACCGTCAAGGAACAGCTGCAGAGCAGCGTGACCGCGATCAACAGCCTGGCCACCCAGATGGCGGCCATCAATGAGCAGATCGCCCGTGCCACCGGCAATGGCCAGAGCCCCAACGACCTGCTGGACCAGCGCGACCAGATCATCCGCGACATCAACCAGTACGTGCAGACCACCCAGATCCCGGCGGATGACGGCACCGTGGGCCTCTTTGTGGCGGGCAGCCAGCCCTTGGTGCTGGGCTCCACGGCCACCAGCCTGTCGATCGGGGATGCGACGGCCTTCCCGGGCAGCGGCCAGTCCAAGCTGTTTTTCAATCGCCCCGGAGCCACCCCCGTCGAACTGGACGAGAACGTGCTGGGCGGCGGCACTGTCTCGGGCCTGCTGCGCTTTCAGAACACCGACCTGAGCGAAGGACGCAACCTGCTGGGCCGCATGGCGCTGGCCATCGGCATGACGATGAACGACCAGCAGAACCTGGGCCTGACGCTCGACGGCGTGCCGGGCAAGGACCTGTTCGCCTTGCCCACCAGCATGCCGGGGTACACCAACGGTGCAGGTGTGGGCACGGTGTCGTTCACCGGCCCTACGCAATTCGCGGCCTCGGACTATGAAATCCGCTTCACCACAGGTACCGCCGGGCAGGTGGTGCGCCTGTCCGATGGCAAATCGACCCCGTTCACTGACGCGGCCAATCTGGCCACGCTGCAGATTGACGGGCTCACCTTCAACCTGACCCCTCCCGGCAATCCGGGCAACCCCGGCGAGCGCATGCTGTTCAAGCCGTTCAGCACGGCCGCCAACAACATCCAGGCGCTGGTGTATTCGCCGCGCGACCTGGCCGCCGCCAACCCCATCAACGCGGCCATGGGCACCGCCAACGGCGGCACCATGCAGTTGGGCAACCTCAAGGCCACGGGCCTGCCCAACCCGCCGGGGCTGGTGCTGCCAGCCAACGCCAATCCGGCCATCATTCCGCCCATCCTGGGGGGTATCCAGCTGCAGTTCAACGCCGGGCCGCCCACGACGTACGACGTGCTGGACCGGGGCACCGCACCCCCCACGTCGCTGGCCACCGCGCAGCCCTACACCTCGGGCCAGCCCATCTCGATCAACGGCTGGGAGATCACGCTGCAGGGCACGCCCAAGACGGGCGATACCGTGGTGATCGGCAATGCGGTGGACCCGCAATACGGCGACACCTTTACCCGCAACGCGGGCAATGCCAGTGCGCTGATGGGCCTGCGCGACGTGAAAATGTTTGACGAATCCACCCTCACCGACGGGTACGCGGGCGCCATTGCCCAGGTGGGCACGCGCACCCAGAGCGCCAAGTTTGCGGAACAGCTGTCTTCCACCATCGCGGCCAACCTGGAGCGCGACCGCACGGCGGTCTCGGGCGTGAACCTGGACGAAGAGGCGGCCAAGCTGATCCAATACCAGCAGGCCTACCAGGCATCCGCCAAGATGATCCAGATTGCACAGAACATTTTTGATTCGCTGATCCAGGGCCTGGGCCGCTAACCGCCGCCCCAGTGTGAGGAGTTCGACATGAGCACAAATATCTACCGCGTCGGCACGGCCAACATGTATGACAACGCGCTGCGCAATCTGGGCGCGCGCCAGACCAGCCTGACCACGTTGCAGGAGAACCTGACTTCGGGCAAACGCGTGGTACGTGCCAGCGACGACCCGGTGTCGGCCGCACAGGCCGAGCGTGCGCTCAACCGCCTGTCGCGCATCCAGACGGAGCAGCGCGCGCTGGAAACCCAGCGCAATGCCATCGCGCAGGCCGAATCGACGCTGGGCGACGCGGTGGGCCTGGTGCAGAGCTTCCGCGAGCTGGTGGTGAATGCGGGCAGCGCCACGCTCACCACCAACGACCGCGCCACCATCGCCAACCAGCTGCAGGGCCTGCGCGAACAGCTGGTGGAAGTGGCCAACCGCAAGGACACCAATGGCATCCCGTTGCTGGGCGCGCTGGGCAGCGCCCTGGCGCCGTTCCTGGGGCCCCTCAGCAGCAGTCCCGACTACGTCTTTGATGGCCTGCCCGGCCAGACCGCCAGCAATGGCGTGACCATCCCCGGTACCGTGGACGGCGACGCCGCCTTCATGTTCGACCCCAACCGCGATGGCGTGTACACCGCGGGCGTCAGCCCCATCCCCAACAGCCGCCAGCTCACCACCACCCCCATCACGCCCGTGGACAAGAGCCTGATCACCGGCGACAACTACACCATCACCTTCAGCGCGGTGGGCGCGGGCGCCACGCCTGGCACGAGCACTGCCACCTACACGCTGACCAACACCACTACGGGGGCCGTGTCTGCGCCCGTCACGGTGCCCGACTACCCCACCGACAAGCCGGTCACCATTTCCGTCACCGGCATTCCGGGGCTGACCTTCGATATCCAGGGCAACCCTGCCAACGGCGACACCGTCACCCTGCAGCCCAGCCCGAGCATGTTCAGCACACTGGACAGCGCCATCAACGGCATCCGCAACGCCTCCAACAGCAACGCGGCCATCCAGGCCGTGGGGCAGGCACTGGCCAACATGGACGTGGGGCTGGAGCGGCTGCACAACATCCGCGGCTTTGCGGGCGAGCTGCTGAATCGGGCTGACCGCATCACCGGCGACCAAGACAAGCGCTCCATTCAGCTTGAAGGCGACCGTTCGCGGGCGGAGGATCTCGATATGATCAAGGGCATTTCCGACTTCCAGAACCAGCAGGTGGGTTATGAGGCCGCACTCAAGTCCTACGCGCAGGTTCAGAAGTTGTCGCTGTTCAACTTTATTGGCTAAGAGCCTGCGCGGCAGGGTGTTGTGGGTGCTGCACCCGGTGCGCCCTGTGCCGCCCGGCCTCAGCACCGGCTGGTGCACCGTGGCGACACCCATCCCGCGCGCGCTGGCTGGCCCCGTTTTTTTGCCTGAGAGCACATGGTCCAATCCGTCCTTGGCAGCCTGATCCTGGGCTACCGCCCTTTGTGGAACCGCGCCCGTAAACTGGCGGGCATCCAGCTGTACGCCCACAACGAGGCCTCGGCGGCGGTCGACGGCGGCCACCTGCTGCGCACGCTGCAGGAGCTGTGGTCAGCCAGCTCCCCCCCGCTGCTGATCTCGGCAATGACCCGCCAGCTGCTGTGCGACCTGCTTGAGAACGCGCCACGGGCCGCACCCTGGATCGAGGTGCGTGGCGAGTGGCTGTCGGACTCGGCCATCTATGACCGGGTGAAGGCCGCGCACCAGCGCGGGTTGCGCATGGTGTGGCGGGGCGACATGGACAAGCTGCCCGAGCCCGAGATTGCCCGGTGCTTTGACAACAGCCTGCTGACCCTGCGCCCCGAAGACGCCGTGACCGCGCTGCAGGCCACGCCCCCACGCCCCGGCAGCGCAGCGGCTGCCACTGCAGCGCCCGCCGCCAAGCGCACTCCCAGCCCGGTGCTGGCCGGCCAGATGTACGAAAACATTGCCAGCCGGGCCCTCATGGAGCATTGTCTGGACCAGGGCAACGCGATGGCCCTGGCCGGTTGGCCCACGGAAGACGTGCTCTACAGCCTGCGCCACCATCCGCAACAGCCGTCGCACGCGGTGATCTTCAAGCTCATGAAAGCCATCGACGCCGAGCAGTCGCTGGAGACCTTTGAAGACATCATGGGCGAGGACCCGCTGCTCGCCTACCGCTTCATGGTCTATACCAACTCGGCCGCATTGGGGCTGCGCACGGGCATCGATTCGCTGCGCCGGGGCCTGGTGATGATGGGCTACAGCTCCATCAAGCGCTGGCTGTCCGACCAGCTGCCCCATGCAAGCACCGAGGCCAACATGCAGCCGGTGCGCGAAGCCATGGTGATCCGCGCCCAGCTCACCGCCAGGCTGCTGGACGCAGGCATCGAGAACGACCTGCGCCGCGAAATCTACCTGTGTGGCCTGCTCTCCCAGATCGATGAGCTGCTGGGGGAGCCGCTCGGCACCATCCTCAAGCGCCTGCCCCTATCTGAACGCATCTACGACGCCGCCGTGCTGCGCACCGGCCCCTACACCGGGGGCCTGCAGATGGCCTGTGCGCTGGAGACGGACGATGCCAGCGCCATCCGCCAGCTGTGCGAAACCTTCGAGATGGATCTGGAAGAGGTCAACCGCGCGCTGCTGCGGGTGCTGTCTGACCTGGAGGTGGAACGGAAATAAGCGCGCCCCGAGCCGCCGCGCGCCTTCCCCTGGGCCTGCAACGCGTTGAAGCCCTTGCTCTGCGCGAACGGGCCGCTCCCGGCTTGCTTACCTTGCCTGCTCGTCGCGCACCCGGGCGAACGTCTTCCAGAACGCCGCCTCCTGCGTGGTGGCAAAGTTGATGCGCATGAGCGTGCTGGGCTTGCGCTCTGCATGGAACAACGCACCGGGCGCCAGCAGGTAGCCTTCGTCCAGCATGCGCTGCGACAGCGCATCAGTGTCTACCCCCGTCTCCACCCAGCCGAACAGGCCCACCGGCTCGGCTGCAAAGGTGCAGCCCGCCCCCATGGCGAGCTTGACGCTGCGCGCACGGGCGGCATCGAGCCGGGTGCGGATGCGTTCGGCGTGGCGGCGCAGCTGCCCTTGCTCGATGCACAAGGCCAGGGCTTTCTCCAGTAGCGCAGGCGTGGTGAGCGTGGCCAGCAGCTTGGTGTCGAGCAACTGTTCCACCAGCGCGGGCGGCGCAGCCATGAAGCCGATGCGCCAGTTGGGCGCCAGGATCTTGGCGAAGCCGCTCACGTAGATGGTGCGCTGCAGGCCATCCAGCGCCGTGAGGCGCGTGGCGTGCTCCGGTGCAATGTGGCTGTAGGTATCGTCCTCCACCACATGGAAGTTGTGCTGGTTGGCCAGCTGCAGCACGCGGTGGGCACTGCCCGGCGACAGGCAATAGCCCGTGGGGTTGTGGAACACGCTCACGCTCACGTAGAGCTTGGGCTTGTGCACCTCGCAGTAGCGCGCCATCACCTCCAGGTCTGGGCCATCTGCGCGGCGCGGCACGGGCAGGATGTGCATGCCCAATGCGGCCAGGCGCGCAAACTCCACCGCCCAGCCGGGCTCCTCCACCATCACCGGGTCGCCCGGGCGCAGCAGCGTACGGCTCACGATGTCGAGCGCGTGCGTGGCGCCGACGGTGGTGATGATGTTCTCGGGCACCGTGTGCACGTTGAGCGTGGAGAGCTTCTTGGCCAGCACGCGCCGCAGGCCTGCATCGCCCAGCGGCTCGCCGTATTGCAGAGAGAAGTCCTGCAGAGCGCGTGAGTTGGTGACCTTGCGCACCGCAGCAGGCATGAAGGTGGACTCCAGCCAGTCGGGCGGAAAGACCCCCATGCCGGGCTGGGGCTTGTCGCTGATCTTGTGGAACATGCCCCGGATCAGCGCCGTGGCGTTGACGGGCGAGACCCCGGGGCCTGCGCGCCCGGCGGCACGCGCTGCAAACCAGTGCGCCGTGCTCCAGTTGGCCGCCGCACTCTCCAGCGCTAGGTCGTCGGGACGGGCCCGTGTGTCGAGGTCGGCGTCCGGCGCGTCCGCCGCCCGGCCACTTTCACGCACAAAAAAACCCCGGTTCTTGCGCGCCTCCACCAGACCCTGCGCCAGCAGCTGGTCGTAGGCCGCCACCACGGTGGAAGGGCTCACCCCATGCTGCTGCGCGCACTGGCGCACGGAGGGCAGCCGCGCGCCCGGCGCCATCAGGCGATTGCGGATGCGTTCGGCAAACCGGGCAGACAGTTGTTCGGTCAGCGACTGGGTGGACGATTTCATCAGCACGGTGGCATCCTGCAGGGGTGCGCCGCCAGGCGCCTGTGTGTATTGTTTTGCCGGGCAATACAGATTTGCAACTGCCCCGACTGTCTGTACTGGTCGTGTACTGGTAGCAAGATTACATTGAAGGCAGACCTCCGACAAGCCCCCTACCTATCCCCGCACCCCACCATGAGCGTCGCTGAACTCACCGCCCTGCTGCTGTTTTGCACCGCCATGAGTTTTTCGCCAGGGCCCAACACCACCTTGTCCACCGCGCTGGCGGCCAACCTGGGCCTCAAACGCGCACTGCGGTTTTGCCTGGCCGTGCCCACAGGCTGGACACTTCTCATGCTGGGCAGCGGCCTGGGCCTGGGGGCCCTGATCACGGGCGTGCCCGCACTGCGCTGGGCGGTCACGCTGCTCGGGGTGGCCTACATGCTGTGGCTGGCCTTCAAGCTGGCCCGCGCGGGCCAGCTCACCGCCATCGACCCCGCGCGGCTCAACGTCACCTTCTGGCAGGGCGTGGGCCTGCAGTTCGTGAACATCAAGGCCTGGATGCTGGCGCTCACGCTCAGTGCCGGCTGGGTGGTCAACGCCGCCGGCCAGCCTGCCGCCAACCCGGGGGAGCGCCTGGCCATCATCTGCGGCGTGATGATGGTGTTTGCCTTCACCAGCAATTTTGTCTATGCGCTGGTGGGCTCGCTGCTGCGCCAGTGGCTGGCGCAGGGCGCGCGCCTGCTGTGGTTCAACCGCCTGCTGGCCCTGGTGCTGGTGGCGACTGCACTGTGGATGCTGACGCTATGAAGCCCGAAGAAATCAAGGGCCTGTGGCTGGGGTTGCTGGGTGTCACCATCTTCGCACTGACCCTGCCCATGACCCGCATGGCGGTGGGCACGCCCGAAGCGCCACAGATGTCGGGCGTGTTCATTGCCCTGGGACGGGCGGTGGTGGCTGCCGGGCTGTCGGCCCTGTTTCTGCTGGCCACGCGTGCGCCCTGGCCCCGGCGTGAAGACTGGTGGCCCCTGGCCATCACGGCCGCGGGGGTGGTGTTCGGGTTTCCGCTGTTCACCTCGGTGGCCATGCGTTATGTGGAGGCCGTGCACGCCAGCGTGATCGTGGGGGTGTTGCCGCTGGCCACCGCCGCTGTGGGCGCGCTGCTGCACCGGCAGCGCCCGTCGGCAGGCTTCTGGATCTGCGCCGCCATTGGCAGCGGCTTGGTGGTGGGGTTTGCGTTGCTGCGCTCGGGCAGCGCAGGGCTGGCCCTGCACCCGGCCGACGCGCTGCTGCTGGCCGCCATGGGCTGTGCTGCCGTGGGCTACGGATATGGCGCGCGGCTGTCGCAGCGCATGCGGGCCGAGCATGTGATCTGCTGGGCGCTGTTGATCGCGTTGCCGATCACCCTGCCCGCTACATTCATCGCCCGCCCGCAGGGCACGCTGCAGGCCTCGGCCTGGTGGGGCTTTGCCTACGTGGCCGTGTTTTCGATGTGGCTGGGTTTCTTTGCGTGGTACCGGGGCCTGGCCCTCGGGGGCACCGTGCGCGTGAGCCAGGTACAGCTGGTGCAGCCGTTCCTGGGCATGCTGTTTGCCGTCCCCTTGCTGGGCGAGCGGCTTGACGCCGTCACCCTGGGGTTTGCGCTGGCTGTGATTGCCACCGTGTTCGTCGGAAAGAAGATGCCTGTGCGCGCAGTGAAAGGCCAGCCATGAAAATGCAACACATCCCGTTTGCCACCACCGACTGGGCGGCCATTCCGCGCGAAGAAAAACGCGCCGAATCCGGCCAGGCCTTCTGGCGCACCCAGACCTTTGGCGAGGTGCGCGTGCGCATGGTGGAGTACACGCCCGGCTATGTGTCCGACCACTGGTGCACCAAGGGCCATGTGCTGCTGTGCCTGAGTGGTGAGCTGCACACCGAGCTGGCCGACGGCCGCCGGGTCACCCTGACGCCCGGCATGAGTTACCAGGTGGCGGACAATGCAGAACCTCACCGGTCCACCTCACCCCAGGGCGCCACCCTGTTCATCGTGGACTAAGAAGATGTGAACACGCCCGCCAGGGCTGCTGCACACCCATTTTTTGACAACAACTTTGCAACCGTAGCGGCCCAGGCGGCCGTCCGCAGGAGACGAGAGTGAAACTGAACGACCTTCCCACCCCCAGCACCTGGACCCTGGCACGCCGCGCCGAGCGCATGAACCCCTCGGTCATCCGCGAAATCCTCAAGGTCACCGAGAAGCCCGGCATCATCAGTCTGGCGGGCGGCCTGCCATCGCCCAAGACCTTCCCGGTGTCGGCCTTTGCTGCCGCCTCGGCCGCCGTGCTGGCCAACGACGGCCCGGGCGCCCTGCAATACGCCGCCAGCGAAGGCTACGGCCCGCTGCGCCAGGCGATTGCCGACTTCCTGCCCTGGGACGTGGATGCCGAGCAGGTCCTGATCACCACCGGCTCGCAGCAGGCGCTGGACCTGATTGCCAAGGTGCTCATCGACGAAGGCAGTCGCGTGCTGGTCGAAACCCCCACGTACCTGGGCGCGCTGCAGGCCTTCACGCCCATGGAGCCCAACGTGGTGTCGGTCGCCAGTGACGACGAAGGCGTGCTCATCGACGACCTGAAGGCCAAGGTGGGCACGGGTGCGAACAAGGCGCGCTTCCTGTACGTGCTGCCCAACTTCCAGAACCCCACCGGCCGCACCATGAGCGACGCGCGCCGCGCTGCGCTGGTGGCCGCCGCCGCCGAGCTGAACCTGCCCCTGGTGGAAGACAACCCCTACGGCGACCTGTGGTTTGACGCCCCGCCGCCCGCCCCGCTCACGGCCCGCAACCCCGAGGGCTGCATCTACATGGGCTCTTTCTCCAAGGTGTTGGCCCCCGGCCTGCGCCTGGGCTTTGTGGTGGCACCCAAGGCCGTGTACCCCAAGCTGCTGCAAGCCAAACAGGCGGCCGACCTGCATACGCCTGGCTACAACCAGCGCCTGGTGGCCGAGGTGATGAAGGACGGCTTCCTGGACCGCCACGTGCCCACCATCCGCGCGCTGTACAAGCAGCAGTGCGAGGCCATGCTGGCCGCGTTGACGAAGGAAATGGCTGGCCTGGACGTGCACTGGAACCGTCCCGACGGCGGCATGTTCCTGTGGGTGCGCCTGCCCGCAGGCATGAGCGCGATCGAGCTGCTGCCCAAGGCGGTGGAGCGCAACGTGGCCTTTGTGCCCGGCGCCGCGTTCTATGCCGACAACGCCGACCAGCGCACGCTGCGCCTGTCGTTCGTGACCTCCACGGTCGAGCAGATCGCCACCGGCATCGCCGCGCTGGCTGCGGCCATTCGTGAGCACCAGGGCTGATTCGGCATGCTGAGGCTCTGGGGTCGCCTGTCGTCCATCAACGTGCGCAAGGTCGTGTGGGCCGTGCAGGAACTGGGCCTGCCCTCGGTGCAGCGCACCGACGCGGGCGGCCAGTACGGCATCGTGCGCGAGGCGCGCTTTCTGGGCCTCAACCCCAACGGCCTGGTGCCGCTGATCGAGGACGAGGACACGGGCGTAGTGCTGTGGGAGTCCAACCCCATCATGCGCTACCTGTGCGCCCGGCATTCGCTGGGCAACCTGTACCCCGAAGACCTGCCCACGCGCTTTGTGGCCGAACAGTGGATGGACTGGCAACAGACCACGCTCAACCCCGCCGGGCGTGATGCGTTCCTCCAGTGGATTCGCACCCCTGCCGCGCAGCGCAATGAGGCGCTCATCGCCGCATCGGTCGCACTGACCGAACCGCTGATGGCGATGCTCGATGCCCACCTGGCGCGCCAGCCCTTCATGGCGGGTGAGCGGTTTACCATGGCCGACATCCCGGTGGGCTGCGAGATCCACCGCTGGTGGGGCCTGCCGCAAGATCGCCCTGCACACCCCCATCTGGAGCGGTGGTACAACACGGTCAGCACCCGCCCCGGCGCCCGGGGCGTGTTGGATCAGCCTCTCGCGTGAGCCTCTCCATGCACCAGCGCCCCTTCAAGCAGATCGACGTGTTCAGCGACCGCCCCGGCTACGGCAACCCCGTGGCCGTGGTGCTGGATGCCGACGGCCTGAGCGACAGCGACATGCGCCGTTTTGCGGCCTGGACCAACCTGTCGGAAACCACCTTTCTGATGCCGCCCACCGACGCCGGGCGCGCGGCCGGGGCCGACTACCACTTGCGCATCTTCAGCCCCAGTGGCGAGCTGCCTTTCGCGGGCCACCCCACGCTGGGCACCTGCCACGCCTGGCTGCAAGCGGGCCACCGCCCGCAGCAAGACAGCATGGTGATCCAGGAATGCGCACTGGGCCTGGTGCGCATTGCGCTGAGCGGCGACACGCTGGCGTTTGCCGCGCCCCCGCTCAAGCGCAGCGCCCCCAGCCCCGCGCTGGTGCCGCTGATTGCCAGCGCCCTGGGCCTGCGCCCGCAGCAGATTCTGGGTGCGCAGATGCTGGACAACGGCCCCGTGTGGCTGGGCCTGCTGCTCGACAGCGCCGACACGGTGCTGGGCCTGCGCCCCGACCACGCCCGCCTGAAGGACCTGGGCCAGGACGTGGGCGTGATCCATGTGGGCCCTGCCGCCAGCAACACCGCCCAGCCCGGCGTGGTGGTACGCGCGTTTGCCGCGCCCATGGGCAACCCCGAAGACCCGGTGACGGGCACCCTCAACGCCAGCCTGGCCGAATGGCTGATTGCCGACGGCCTGGCCCCCCGCAGCTACCTGGTGGCCCAGGGCGAATGCCTGGGCCGCGCGGGCCGCGTGCACATCCGCCAGGACGATGACCACCAGTTGTGGGTGGGCGGCCGCGCCGTCACCTGCATCGAAGGCACGGTGCTGCTATGAGCCCGCGCCGCCTTGCCCCACACCCCAGTGGCTGATCCCCGCGACTGATTCGAACTGGGCCCTTCGCGCAACGGGGGCCGAGCCAATGACAACCCGTTCCCACCGGCAACCCCCCGGTGAGCCCCCGGCGTGCCCGGCCCACCCCGCTCCATTGCTTTTTTGCTCTCAAGGACCTGCCCCATGCACCAACGCCCGTTCCAGCAAGTCGATGTGTTCACCGCCACGCCCTACCGGGGCAACCCCCTGGCCGTGGTGCTGGACGGCTCCGGCCTCACCACCGAAGCCATGCAGGACTTCACCAACTGGACCAACCTGTCCGAAGCCACGTTCCTGCTGCCCCCCACACCGGAAGGCCGCGCCGCCGGTGCCGACTACCGCGTGCGCATCTTCTGCCCCGGGCTTGAGCTGCCGTTTGCCGGACACCCCACGCTGGGCAGCTGCCACGCATGGCTCAAGGCTGGCGGGCAGCCCCAGGCAGTCGGCAAAGTGGTGCAGGAATGCGGCGTGAGCCTGGTCACGCTGCGCCAAGACGGCGAACGCCTAGCCTTTGCTGCGCCGCCCCTCATCAAGAGCGGCCCGCTGGCCGAAGAGGACGTGGCGCTGATCGCGCGCGGGCTGGGCGTGGCGCGCAGCGACATCCTGCACCACGCCTGGTGCGACAACGGACCCAACTGGCGGGGCGTGATGCTGCGCAGCAGCGAGCAGGTGCTGGCGCTGAAGCCCGACGCCAGCCTCCTGGGCCAGCTGGACGTGGGCGTGGTGGGCCCGCGCGGCAAGGTCGGCGTCATCGGCAGCACTGACGCCGAAGGCATCGCCTTTGAAGTGCGCGCCTTTTTCCCCGGCAACAACGGCCTGGCCGAAGACCCCGTGACCGGCAGCCTGAACGCAGCGCTGGCCCAATGGCTCATCGGCGCCGGGCTGGCCCCCACCCAGTATGTGGCCGCCCAGGGCACCTGCCTGGGCCGCGCCGGGCGGGTGTTTGTGGAGCAGGACGGAGACACCCTCTGGGTCGGCGGCAGCTCGGTCACCTGCATGGCCGGTGAGGTGCTGCTGTGACCGCCACGACCACCCAACACGCCCCTTGCGTGGACCACCTGGTCGTGCTGGCGGCCGACCTGGCCAGTGGTGTGGACTGGTGCGAACGCACGCTGGGCATCACCCCCACGGCGGGCGGCGAACACCCGCTGATGGGCACCCACAACCGCATCTTCAACGTCTCCAGCCCGGCGCATCCGCGCGCCTACCTGGAGATCATTGCTATCAACCCAGGAGCAACCAAGGCAATACCCGCTAGCGCAAGACGCTGGTTTGACATGGATGACGCCAATTTGCAGGCCCAGGTGGCCCAACATGGCCCGCAGCTCATCCACTGGGTGGCGAGCGTGCCGGACGTCGCGGCCGCGTGCACAGCGATGTCGGCGCTGGACATTGAACGCGGCGCCGTCATCACCGCCAGCCGCCCCACGCCCCATGGCCTGCTGCAATGGCAGATCACTGTGCGCGACGACGGCCTGCGCCTGATGGACGGATGCCTGCCCACCCTCATCCAGTGGGGCACCGTGCACCCCTGCGACAGTCTGCCTGCCAGCGGCGTGCAGCTGAAACAACTCGCACTGCAGCACCCGCAAGCCGCCACCTTGCAGGTGGCGTGCAATGCCGTGGGCGTGGCCGCCTCCGTCCTCGTCACGCCGGGCGCCGCACCGCGCCTCTGTGCCCAGCTCAGCACGCCGCAGGGCCCCGTCACCCTCACCTCGTTCACCCCCCAGGAGTAAACCGCCATGCTGTTTTCGTTGCAGGAATTGCTGTTCTTCGCGCTCGCCGCCCTCGTGCTGGTGCTCACGCCGGGCCCCAACATGGTGTATTGCGTCTCGCGCAGCCTGACCCAGGGGCCACGCGCCGGGCTCATCTCGCTGACCGGCGTGGTGCTGGGTTTTGTTGTGCACCTGCTGGCAGCGGCGCTGGGCCTTACCGCGCTGCTGGCCGCCGTGCCGCTCGCGTTCGACGCCATCCGCTACGCTGGCGCCGCCTACCTGCTGTGGATGGCCTGGCAGGCCATCAAGCCCGGTGGAGCCGCACCTTTTGAAGCGCGCAACCTGCCGCACGACCGCCCGCGCACGCTGTTCCTCATGGGCTTCATGACCAACCTTCTGAATCCCAAGGTGGCCATGTTCTACCTGTCGTTCTTCCCCCAGTTCCTGCACCCCGAGCGCGGCCAGTTGCTGCTGCAAAGCCTGACGCTGGGCGCCGTGCAGATCGGCACCAGTGCCGCCGTGAACGCCCTGCTGGTGCTGGGCGCCGCCCGCGTGGCGCTGTTCCTCAACCGCAACGCTGCCTGGATGCGTGCGCAGCGCTACTTCATGGGCACCGTCCTCGGTCTGCTCGCCCTCAAATTGTTGACTGAAAAGAAAGCCGCCGCATGAACACCCGCCTCGACCCCACCGCCCTGCTGCCCACCCTGGCCGACATCGAAGCCGCTGCCCAGGTGGTGTACCGGGACTTCGCCGCCACGCCCCAGTACCGCTGGGGCCTGCTCAGCCAGCGCCTGGGCACCGACTGCTGGCTTAAACACGAGAACCACACGCCCGTGGGCGCGTTCAAGATCCGGGGCGGCCTGACCTACTTTGACCAGCTCGCGCAACGCGGCGCGCTGCCCAAGGAGGTCATCAGCGCCACCCGCGGCAACCACGGCCAGAGCATGGGCTGGGCTGCGCGCCGCCACGGCGTGGCCTGCACCATCGTCGTGCCGCGTGGCAACTCGGTGGAGAAGAACGCCGCCATGCGCGCTTTGGGCGTCACGCTCATCGAACACGGCGACGACTTTCAGGAAGCGCGCGAACACGCCATCCAGCTGGCGGCCCAGCGCGGCGCCCACATGGTGCCCAGCTTCCACCCCGACCTGCTGCGCGGCGTGAGCACCTACTGGTGGGAGTTCTTGCGCGCCGTGCCGCAGCTCGATGTGGTGTACGTACCCATCGGCCAGGGCTCAGGCGCGTGCTCGGCCATCGCCGCCAAGCTGGCGCTGCAGCACTCTGTGCGCGTGGTCGGCGTGGTCAGCAGCCATGCCACCACCTATGCCGATTCGCTGGCCGCCGGCCACGTGGTCGAAGCACCGGTGACCACCCAGCTCGCAGACGGCATGGCCTGCCGTGTGGCCGACGCCGAGGCGCTGGCCGTTCTGGCCCCGCACATCGACCACATCGTGCAAGTGAGCGACGCCGAAGTGGCCGCCGCCATGCGCGCGATCTTCACCGACACCCACAACGTGGCCGAGGGTGCGGGCGCCGCCGCGCTGGCGGCAGCCCTGCAAGAGCGCGATGCACTGAAGGGGCAGCACGTGGGTCTGGCGTTGACAGGCGGCAACGTTGATGCCCCGATGTTCGCCAACACCCTCGCCAGCCACTGACAGTCTGTTGGACAATGCCCTCGCATGGCTCCCACGGGGGCCGTGACATAACAAAACCGTTGAGGGAGTGTCCATGGCAAGCCAACCACCGTCCGGCTATCGCTGGGGCCTGCGCGCGGTCATCGCGCTGCAGTGCCTGCTGATTTTCGCGTTCGTGTACCAAGGGCTGTCCGCCCCGGGGCCCTTCGGCCCCCGGCTGCCCGCGGTGCAAGGCGACACCCTCTGGCTTGAAAGCCACGGGGCACTCCACCAGTTCGACGCCAACGGTCGGCGGTTGCAGCAGATCCCCCTGCGCGACCTGAAGATTTCCGACGGCCCGACCAGCCTGCAGTTCACGCAGGCGCAGGTCTTCTGGGTGCATGACGACAGCCGCGTGCACCGCTGCGACCTGCAGCAGCGCCAGTGCCTGCCCGTGGAACTGGCCGGGCTGGACAGCCGCCGAAGCTACCGCTGGGTGCGTGTGAGCGACGATGAGTCGGAGATCATCGTGTCGGACGCCTCGCACCACCGGGTGTTGGTGTACCGGCGCGATGCCGTCACGGCCGCCTACACCCTCGCACGCACCGAGACCGAAGGCCTGCGCTTCCCCAACCAGACGCTGCAGGTAGGCCCGTCGATGTGGGTGGCCAACACCAACCGTCACGAGATCCTGCAGCTGCACACCGGCCCGGACGGCAAGGCGGCGCGGCAACCGCACACCATCACCCACCCCGACCTGCGCCCCGGGCGCTCGTTCCCCTTTGCCATGGCGCAAGACCCGCGCGGGCAGTTGTGGGTGCTGGTGGCGGGCCCCAACATGCAGAACGCCGACCTGCTCATCATGAACCCGCAGTTGCGGCCCGAGCGGGTGATTCCCCTGGCCCCCAAACAAGACCCCAACGCCATCACCCTGTTCCAGCAGCACATGCTGCTGACCGACATGAGCAATTTTCTGGTGCGCAGACTGGACCTGTATGGCCGTGTGCTGGGGCCCTTTGGGGATGCCAGCTTCCAGGCCGAGCTGGAAGCCGCACGCAACCAGGCGCAGTGGTCGCGCCGGTTGCCCACGCTGCTGATGTCCAGCATTGGCGTGCTGCTGCTGGTGGCCTTGTGGCTGGCCTGGAAGGCGGGCGAATTGCGCCAATTGCGCGGCACCGCATGGCGGACCGATCCGGCAGCAACGGCGGCCGAAGACGAAGACGACGACACCGCCCCCACCGGCCCATCGGCAGCACCCACCGTCACGACGACCACCACAGCGCCCGCCCTGGAGCGCGGCCAGGTCACCATGGTCAAGGCACTGCCCGGCAGCACCCGGACCCGCCGCCGCATGTTGCTCGTCACGGACGCCGTCGTGCTCCTGGCCATCGGGGCCCTGGTCTACTGGGCCTGGCCCCAGTTCTACCAACACGACTGCGCCCCAGGCAAGGCCTGCGCACCCTGGATGCCGTATGCCTTTGCGACGCTGGCTCTGCTACCGTTGATCCCGTCCATTGCCGTACGGCGCAGGTTGAAGGCGCTGGAGAGCATCCGCATCGGCACCGATGGCGAACAGGTGCAGGCCCGCGTGGGCAAAAAGCACTACCAGGCCCCGGCCGACCAGGTCACCTGCACGCGCCAGCAGCTGCTGATTGGCCTGGGCACGGTGCCTCTGCGGCTCAATGGCCAGGCCCTGTTTGACGAAGAGGCGTTGCGCCACAACATCATCAACCGCCTCCCCCAGATGCACATGGCCGACAGCCCCTGGCATCCGGGATGGCTGGTCCACTACTGGAAACGCGGCGGCTGGCGCGGGCGCGCCATCGTGATCGGCATGGGAGCCCTGTGCGGCCTGTGGCTGGGGCTGATGCTTCGGTGAGGCCCCCGGCACCGCACACCCCGGTAACTGCTGCAGCGCAGCATCGAAAACTCTCAAATTGATAGCACCGGTCGCAATAGCGACAAGCGCCCTGCGCCTTGCTCATCACAATCCGGTGCATGGGAACCCTCTACCTCGTGCGCCACGGCCAGGCCTCGTTTGGCGCAGATGACTACGACGTGCTCAGCCCCCGCGGCCGCGAACAGGCCGTGCGCCTGGGCGAATACTGGCGAGCCCGCGGGATGGCGTTTGACGCCGTCCTCACCGGCACACTGCGCCGCCACACGCAGACGCTGGAAGGTATTGCCGAAGGCCTGCAGACCACGCCCGATGCGCTGCAGTTGCCGGGTCTCAACGAATACGACAGCCACGCGCTGATCGCTGCCATCCACCCCCAGCCCCTGGGCCCGGCCGACACGCCCGAGCGCTACCGCGCGCACTTCCGCATCCTGTGCGACGCGCTGGCGCAGTGGATGGCAGGCGTCATCAGCCCCCAGGGCATGCCCAGCTGGAACGAATTTTCAGCCGGCGTGCGCAGCGCACTGGACCATGTGCGCCACCACCACGCAGGCCAGAGCGTGCTGCTGGTCAGCAGCGGCGGCCCCATCTCCACGGCCGTGGGCGAGGTGCTGGGCACGGCGCCCGAAGTGACGATTGCGCTGAACATGCGCATCCGCAACAGCGCGGTGACGGAGTTCTCCATCTCGCCCAAGCGATTGATGCTGCAGACCTTCAACACACTGCCGCACCTCAATGAGCTGGAGCATGCGCAGTGGGTCACGCACGCCTGAGCGCCGACATTTCGGTTTTTTGAGCCTTTCAGGCCGCTTGCGCTAGTGGATCATGCGCCAGAAGCTATCAATAAGATAGCAACTCGAATCAACCCAGGTCAGGCCCGCTCGCCAGGGTAGATAGCGGCAGTGCCTGCAGTTCCTGCAGCAGCGCCACCAGTTGCTGCGCTGCAGCGTCCACCACCGCCCGCCCCTTGTCGGCCGTGGCTGCGGCCGCGTCACCCACGGCACCCGCTGGGTGGTAGTCCTGCATCTGCCAGCCCAGCTTGGCGCTTTTGCCGTTACCCAGGATGGCGTAGCGCTCCGACCGGTCTTGTGAAGTGGAGCGGAAGTTCTGCGCCTGTTCCATGCGCACCGTGGCGGGCGCCAGGTGCAGCATCATCGATGTCTCGATCTCACCCGCATGGATGCCAAAGCGGTGCTCCTGGGCGCTGAACTGGCCCGCCACCGCATCGGGCAGCGGCAGGCTGAACCAGCTGGCGCTGTAGACGATGAGGTCGCAGCGCGTGCGCAGCTCGCGCGCCACGATGTCCATCACGCTCACCTGGCCGCCGTGGCCGTTGAAAAGCAGCAGCTTCTTGATGCCCGCGCGGGCTACGCACTCGCCAATCTCGGTCCACAGCGCAATGACTGTAGCGGGCGACAGCGTGAGCGTGCCCGGAAAGCGGATGTGCTCCGGGCTCAGGCCCACGTTCTGCGGCGGCAAGAACAGCACAGTCAAATCCGCAGGCAGCTGCGGTAGCGCGGCATCTATCACACCCTGCAGCAGCGTCGCATCGACCGACAAGGGCAGGTGCGGCCCATGCTGCTCGACGGCCGCCACGGGCAGCACGGCCACCACCTCTTCAGCCCGCCCGCTGGCCTTTAGCGCCGCGAAATCACGGGTGGACAAGTCGGCCCAGAAGCGGGAGGGCAAGGGAGTCAATGCGGCAGAAGTCATGCGTGCATGGTAGCGGCGCTGTTGGCGTCTGGGAAACGGCCCGCAGCGCCGCTAACATGCCACCATGACCCAAGACCTCTTCCGCCAAGACGCCTACCTGCGCGAATGCAGCGCCCACATCACCGCCGTCACCGATGCCGGCATCGTGCTGGACCAGACCGTGTTCTACCCCCTGGGCGGCGGCCAGGCCGGTGACAGCGGCGTGCTGGTGCTGGCAGATGGCACGCAGATCACCATTGCAGACACCCGCAAGGGCAAGGACGCCGAAGGCAACCCCACCAGCGACATCGTCCACGTCCCCGCCCCCGGTCAGGAAGACCGCGTGGCGCAGCTCAAGCCCGGTACGGCCGTCACCGCCCGCATCGACTGGGAGCGCCGCCACCGCATGATGCGCCTGCACACCACCAGCCACCTGCTGTGCCACGTGGTGCCGCAGCTGGTCAACGGCTGCTCGATCACGCCCGACTACGCGCGGCTGGACTTTGCGATGACCGACCCGCTAGACAAGGAGCAGCTGACCACCGCCATCGCCACCCTGGTGGCCGCTGCGCACCCGCTCACCGTGGCCTCGATCAGCGACGAAGAACTGGACGCCAACCCCGCACTGGTCAAGAGCATGAGCGTCCAGCCCCCGCGCGGCACCGGGCGCATCCGCACCATCCGCATCGGCGGAGAAGGCGACGCACCGCTAATCGATCTGCAGCCCTGCGGCGGCACGCATGTGGCCAACACGTCGGAGATCGGCGGCATTGTGGTGACAAAGATTGAAAAGAAAAGCGCCACCACCCGGCGGGTGGTGCTGGGCTTCGCCCAGTGAGCGGAGCGAAGAGCGCTTTTCTTTGGGGTGGAATCATTTGCACGCAGTGCAAGTAAGGCCGCACCAAAAGCCCTGGCATCAACAACCACCCGCAGGGTGGTGCTGGGCTTCGCCCCGTAAGCGGCGCCCGCCCCCACTGTCAACAATCTTGAGCCACAACAGCCGCCCGTTGCATTGGCTTACGCAAGCAGGCGGACAACGGGGACAATAGCGCCCGCGCGCAGCACCAGCCCGTCATCCCTCGGGCTGCGGTGACCGGTTCTTCCTCTCGGGGCTGCGGCGCCTACCCTTGTCTGCCGCCATGCCGATCTCCCTGCGCTCCGTCTCGTTTGCCACCCTGCGCCAGCACCGCTGGTTCCGCCCCGCCGTTCGCGCACTGGCGGGCTTGATCGCTCTTTGGCTGGTCACTTGGCTCGCCATCCCGCCGATGGTCAAGGGCCCGCTGGAGCGCATCGCGTCCGAGCAACTGGGCCGCACCGTGACCATTGGCGGCATCGACTTCCAGCCCTGGAGCCTCGAATTTGCGCTGCGCGACGTAGCCGTGGCAGGTGCCAATGGTGCGCCCCCGCAACTGACCATTGGCCGCATCTATGCCGATGGCGAGCTGCAATCGTTGTTTCGCCTGGCGCCCGTGGTGGATGCTTTCACCATCGACAACCCGGTGCTGCGAATCACCCACCTGGGCGACGGCCGCTACGACGTGGACGACATCATCGCCAAGGTCACCGCGCCCAAGAACGACCCTGAGCCCGACCAAGGCCCCGCGCGCCTGGCGCTGTACAACCTGGCGCTCACGGGCGGCAGCATCGACTTCATCGACAACACCATCCGCGAGACCCACGAGGTGCGCGCGCTGACGCTGAAAGTGCCCTTCATCAGCACCCTGCCCTCGCAGCGCGAGGTGAAGGTCGAGCCCCACCTGGCGTTCACGCTGGACGGCAGCCGGTTTGACTCGTCCGCCGAGGGCACGCCTTTTGCGCAGACCGGCAAAGCCGACGCGCAGATCCGGCTGGATGGGCTGAACCTGGCACCCTACCTGGGCTACCTGCCCGCCAACCTGCCCGTAAAGGTGCAAAGCGCCACGCTGGATGCGGATGTGAAGGTGGCCTTCGAGCAACACCCGCGCATGGCCGTGAAGCTGAGCGGCACCGTGCAAGCCAGCGGTGTGCGCATGGCCGACCGCCAAGGGGCCGACCTGCTGAGCTACGAGCGCCTGAAGATCGACATGGCCGATGTGCGCCCGCTGGAGCAGATCGTGCGCCTGCAGCATGTGGAGCTGACGGCGCCGGTGGTCACGGCCACGCGCGATGCGGCGGGCCAGATCAACCTGGCACAACTGGCGGCGCCTGCACAGCCTGCAACACCCGCCAAGGACAGGACCACCGCATCTGCCGACGCTGCATCTGCTCCAGTGGCCAGCGCCAGCACAGCCTACGCCCCTGCATCCTCCGCCTCTGTGGGTGAAGGCAAAGGCAAAGCCAAGGCCAAAACAGCCGCCCCCGCCTGGGCGGTCGAAGTCGCCACGGCCGCCGTGCGTGGCGGCACCCTGCGCTGGGCCGACGCCACCACGCGCCCTGCCGCCGCCCTGCAGGCCACCGAATTTGCGCTGGAGGCCGCCGACATCGCCCTGCCGTTTGCCAAAGAGAATGCCAAGCCGTTCACCTTCAAAGGTGGACTCAACCTGCAAGGCAGCACGCTCAGCTTCACTGGCGAAGCCACGGACCAGAAGGCCCAGGTCAACGCCACCCTGAACGCCTTGGCCTTGCAACTGGCCGCGCCCTACCTGGCCCAGGCGCTGGAGCCCACGGTGACCGGCCAACTCAGCGGCGATGTGGGTGTGCTGTGGCAAGCCCCCACGCCACAGGCCACGCAGACCGGCGCCACGGGCGTCACGCTCAAGGCGGGCCCCCTGGCGCTGGAGCAACTGGCCGTCAAGCAGGGCAAGACCACCTTGGCCAGCCTGGGCAAGCTGGAGATTGCGGGCGCCGAAGTGCCCCTGGACGCACGCACCGCCACGCTGGAGCGCTTGGCCATCAACCAACCGCAACTGGCAGTGGAGCGCGGCGCAGATGGCCGCTGGATGTTTGAACGCTGGCTGAAATCGGAGAAGGCCGCCCCCGCCGCGCAAGGCAGCGCCACCGCAGCCGCTGACCCAGCCCCCACCAGCAATGCCGCGCCCTGGAAGCTGCGCGTGGCCGACTTCTCCGTGCAGGGCGGCACGGTCACCCTGGCCGACAACGCCCAGCCGCGCCCCGTGGCGCTGGACCTGGCGGCCCTGGGCATCACCGCCCGCAACCTGGCCAGCGACGGCAGCAAGCCCGAGGCCTTCACGCTCACCGCCCGCGCCGCCGCGCCGGGCAAGGGCAGCAACAAGGCGGCGCCCGGCACGATCGACTACCAGGGCACGCTGGCCCTGCAACCGCTGACCACCCAGGGCAAGCTCGACGCCACCCGCCTGCCGGTGCACGCACTGGACGGCTACCTGGCCAGTCAGCTGTCGGTGGAGCTGCTGCGCGCCGACGTGGGCTACCGGGGCCAGGTGGCGCTGGCGCAGACGGACAAGGGAGTCAGCCTGCGCCTGAGCGGCGATGCGGTGGTCGAAGACTTGCGGGCCAACAGCACGGCCGCCTTCACCCCCAAGACCGAGGCCCAGGTGGGTGAGGAACTGCTGGCCTGGAAGAGCCTGAACCTGCGCGGCCTGGCCGTGGCCACCACCCCCGGCACCGCGCCGCGCGTGGAGGTGAAGGAAACCAGCCTGGTCGATTTCTTTGCCCGCATCACGATCAATGAGGCGGGCCGCATCAACCTGAGCGACATTGCCAAGACCCCGGCCGAGGCCCAGGCTGCCAATGCGGCCAGCGCTGCGGCCAGTGCGGCCACCCCTGCCGCATCGGCGCCCGCCGCCACTGCATCGGCAGCGACATCCGCCCCCTCTGCAACCGTGGCCCAGGCCGACCCGTTGGCCCCCGTGGTCGTGTTTGGCCCGGTGAGCCTGGTCAACGGCAAGGTGCTGTTCTCGGACTTTTTCATCAAGCCCAACTACTCGGCCGACCTGTCGGAGCTGACCGGCAAGCTCAGCGCGTTCTCGTCCGAAGCGCGCGGCGGCGATCCCGTGCTGGCCGACCTGGAGCTGCGCGGCCGCGCCGAGGGCTCGGCATCGCTGGAAGTCACCGGCAAGCTCAACCCGCTGGCCAAACCACTGGCGCTCGACATCACCGGCAAGGTGCGCGATCTGGAGCTGCCCCCGCTCACACCGTATTCCGTCAAGTACGCCGGGCACGGCATCGAGCGCGGCAAGCTCAGCATGGACGTGAACTACAAGGTGCTGCCCAATGGCCAGCTCACCGCCAGCAACCGTCTGGTGCTCAACCAGCTGACCTTTGGCGAGCCCGTGGAGGGCGCACCCAACAGCCTGCCCGTGAAGCTGGCCGTGGCCCTGCTGGCCGACCGCCAGGGCGTGATCGACCTGGACCTGCCCATCAGCGGCTCGCTCAACGACCCGCAGTTCCGCATCGGCCCGGTGATCTTCAAGATCATCATCAACCTCATCGGCAAGGCGCTGACCTCGCCCTTCAGCCTGCTGGCCAGCGCCTTTGGTGGTGGCGAGGAAATGAACCATGTGCCCTTTGCCCCCGGCAGTGCCACCCTGACGCCCGAGGCGCAGCAGAGCCTGGACAAGGTGGCCAAGGCCCTGGCCGACCGCCCCGCACTCAAGATCACCGTGACCGGCACGGCCAGCCTGCCGGACGAACGCGAAGGCCTGCAGCGTGAGCACCTGCAGCAGCGGGTGCTGGCTGAAAAACGCCGCGCCAACCCGGCGGATACCGCCCCGGTGTCGGCCACCGAGTACCCCGCCCTGCTCAAGGAGGTATACCGCCGCGCCGACATGCCCAAGCCGCGCAACCTGGTCGGCCTGGCCAAGGACCTCACAGTGCCCGAGATGGAAGCCCTGCTGCTGGCCCACCAACCCGCCACCGAGGCCATGGCCGCCGAGCTGGCCACCCAGCGCGGCCAGGCGATCCGCGCGTACCTGGTGGCGCAAAAGCTGCCGGTAGAACGGCTGTTCGTGGCCGCCCCCAAATCGGGCAAGCAGCCCGAAAAGTGGACCCCGCGTGCGGATTTGAGCCTGGCGACACAGTGAGCAACACCCCCTGAGTCGCCTACGGCGCCTTCCCCCTCTCTCGCTACGCGGGAGGGGGACGCCCCCAGCGCAAAGGCTGGATACGCCGCCTTCGCGGCGGGGCGGCCCTTGCGCGGGGGCCCTGGTACTGGCCACGCCAGTTTCCACGGACATGGACGGCTCCAAGCACAATGGTGGATCGAGAATCGAAACGGCGGCAGCGCCGGAACCAATCCCGCCCCGCCCGCTCCCACACTGCACCATGCCTTCACGCCTGTTCCACCGCCTTGCAGCCACTCTCTTTTTCATAGCTGCCAGCGCTTTATGGACTAGCGCTATCGCCCAATTGGGCACCAAAACGACCGGCCAGGGCACCAGCGTGGTCACCACGCCCTATGTGCGGGCCGAGCTGCTGGCCCATGCGCCCCAGGGCGTGGCCCCCGGCCAGCCGCTGTGGCTGGGCCTGCAGATCACCCACCAGCCGGAGTGGCACACCTACTGGAAGAACCCCGGCGACTCCGGCCTGCCCACCGACCTGGTCTGGACGCTGCCTGCTGGGCTGGACGCAGGCGAAATCGCCTGGCCGCTGCCCAAGAAGATCCCCATCGGCACGCTGGCCAACTATGGCTATGAAGGCACGGTGCTGCTGCCGGTGCCCGTGACGGTGGCCAGCACCTATGCCCCCGGGCCGCTGGCCAAAGATGCCACCATCAAACTGCGCGCCTCGTGGCTGGTGTGCCGCAAGGAGTGCATCCCTGAAGAGGGCGAGTTCACGCTGCAGCTGCCCATTCAGAGCACCACGGCGCTGAACGGCGACGCGTTCGAGGCAGCGGCCAAAGCCCAGCCCCGCTCCGTGCTGGCAGGTACCAACGGCATCGTGCCCCACAGCCAGGCGCAGATTGCAGATGGCAATCTGCTTCAAGTCAGCGTGCAGGGCCTGCCCGTGGCGCTGCGCGGCAAGACGCTCGACCTGTTCCCCGAAACCGCCGAGGTCATCGACAACGCCGCCGGCTGGAAGCAGGCCTGGAACGGCAGCGTGTGGACCGCGCAGATTCCCCTGTCGGTCCAGCGCAGCGCCAGCCCCAGCCTGATGCCCGTGGTGCTGGCCGAGCAGGCGGCCGCAGGCCATGGCGCCGGCCCCGACACCCGCACCGGTTACCGCGCCGAGCTGAAGGTACTGGGCACCTGGCCGCAGGGCGCGTCAGCAGCTGCGGTGTCGCCCGCGCTGGAGGCAGCGCTCAAGGCCAACGCGGCGCAGGCGGGCGGCTCGGCAACGTCGGCCACAGGCTCTGGCGCCTCGTCCCTCACCCTCACTGCCGCGCTGCTGGGCGCCTTGCTTGGCGGGCTCATCCTCAACCTCATGCCCTGCGTGTTCCCGGTGCTGGCGATCAAGGTGGTGGGCTTCACCCAGCATGCGCAAGACCGGCGCGCGCACCGCATCAGCGGCATGGCGTACACGGCGGGCGTGGTGCTGTCATTCATCGCCCTCGGAGCACTCATGCTGGGCCTGCGCGCGGCGGGCGAGGCCGTAGGCTGGGGCTTCCAATTGCAGTCGCCGGCCGTTGTCGCTTCACTGGCGGCGCTGTTCACGCTGATCGCGCTCAACCTGGCGGGCGTGTTCGAGTTCGGGCATTTCCTGCCGTCCTCGGTGGCCAGCCTGCAGGCGCGCCACCCGGTGGCCGACAGCTTCCTTACCGGCGTGCTGGCCGTGGCCGTGGCCTCGCCCTGCACCGCGCCGTTCATGGGCGCGTCCATGGGCCTCACCGCCACGCTGCCCGCGCCCCAGGCGCTGGCCGTGTTTGCTGCGCTGGGCCTGGGCTTGGCACTGCCGTTCCTGGCGGCCAGCTTGGTGCCCGCCGTGGCGCGCGCCCTGCCGCGCCCCGGCGCGTGGATGGACACCTTCCGCAAGCTCATGGCCTTCCCCATGCTGGCCACCGTGGTCTGGCTGGTGTGGGTGCTGGGCCAGCAAAGCGGCATCGATGGCGCAGGAGCGCTGCTGATCCTGCTGGTGGGGCTGTCGCTGGTGGTGTGGGCCCTGTCGCTGGCCGGGCGTGCGCGGGTATGGATGGCCACGGTGTCCATCGCGGCGATGGCGCTGCTGGTCTGGGCGTTTGCGCCGCACGTCACCAACGTGTCCAACGCGCAAGCCGCCAACACACCGTCCGCGCAAGCCTCGGCCACCGGTTGGCAGCCCTGGGCACCCGGCGCGGCCGATCAGATCGTGGCCAGTGGCCGCCCTGTGTTTGTGGACTTCACCGCCGCCTGGTGCGTGACCTGCCAGTACAACAAGAAGACCACGCTGGCCCACGCTGACGTGCTGGCCGACCTGCAGACCAAGAACGTCGCCCTGCTGCGCGCCGACTGGACGCGCCGCGACCCCGCCATCACGGCCGCCCTGGCATCGCTGGGCCGCAACGGTGTGCCCGTGTACGTGTTCTACCGCCCTGGCAAACCGCCGGTGGTGCTGACCGAGGTGCTCAGCGTGGACGAGGTGCGCGCCACCATTGCCCAGTTGTAGGTCGCGCTGCCAGCCCACCTTTCCGCTTTCGACCACCCGCCAACCCCTTCAGGAGACCCTGCCATGAAGCTGCTTCGCCGTACGTTGATCGCCACCGCCGCCCTCGTCGCCCTGGGCGCCCAGGCCGCTGCCACCGTGGGCCAGCCCGCGCCCGACTTCACGCTCAAGGACACCAGCGGAAAGACCGTGCGCCTGTCGGACTTCAAGGGCAAACATGTGGTGCTGGAGTGGACCAACCCCGGCTGCCCCTTTGTGCGCAAGCACTACGACAGCGGCAACATGCCCGCCACACAGAAGGACGCCACCGGCCAAGGCGTGGTGTGGCTGTCCATCAACTCCACCGAAAAAGCCAGCAGCGACTACCTGGAGCCCGCCAAGCTCGCAGCCTGGAAGACCGAACGTAAAGCCGCCCCCACCGCCGTGCTGATGGATGAAGAAGGCACCGTGGGCAAGAACTACGGCGCGCGCACCACGCCGCACATGTACATCGTCAACCCGCAGGGCATGCTGGTGTACGCAGGCGGCATAGATAGCATCCCCTCGGCCCGCCCGGCCGACATCGAGAAGGCCACCAACTATGTGAAGGTGGGGCTGGCCGAGGCGCTGGCGGGCAAGCCGATCTCGGCAGCGACGACTGCGCCGTATGGGTGCAGCATCAAGTACAAGTCGCCGGCCTGACCCTCCGCTGCGAACCCGAGGGCATGCGTACACTGTTTGCATGCTCCACACCCCCGACACCATCAGCACCCTGCGCCACCTGCTCACCGCCTGCCGCACCATTGCGGTGGTGGGCCTCTCGCCGCAGTGGCACCGCCCCAGCTACTTTGCCGCCAAGTACATGCAGGCGCATGGCTACCGCATCGTGCCGGTCAACCCGCTGGTGGCGCGTGATGGCGGGCAGATCCTGGGCGAGACGGCCTACGGCAGCGTGACCGAGGCGGCCGCCGCCCTGGCCGCGCAGGGCCAAAAGATCGACATGGTGGACTGCTTTCGCAAGAGTGAGGACATCCCGCCGCTGGCCGAGGAGGCCGTCGCCATCGGCGCACAGTGCCTGTGGCTGCAGCTGGGGGTTTTCAACGAGGCCGCAGGCCTCCGTGCTGAAGCGGCCGGGCTGCAAGTCATCCAGAACCGCTGCGTGAAGATCGAACACGCGCGGCTGTTTGGTGGCCTGGGCTGGATGGGCGTGAACACCAAGGTGATCAGCGCCAAGCGCTTGCGGCAGCTGCCTTACTAGCAAATTGATAGCTATCAGCGCATATTGCACTAGCGCTTGCGGCCAGTTTCATTCAAATTCCTTCACCCAACCCTCTGCGCAGCACTGCGGGCTGCGCCACCGCCATGACCGAGCCCACATCCAACGGCGCCGACCGCCACTTCGGCTTTGGCACCCGCGCCATCCACGCCGGGGCCCAGCCCGACCCTGTGACCGGCGCGCGCGCCACGCCCATCCACCAGACAACCAGCTTTGTGTTCGACAACGCCGAGCACGCCAGCAGCCTGTTCAACCTGCAGACCTTTGGCAACGTCTACAGCCGCATCAGCAACCCCACGGTGGCGGTGTTCGAGGAGCGCATTGCCAGCCTTGAAAACGGCCGTGCGGCCCTGGCCTGCGCCAGCGGCATGGCCGCGCAGATGGCAGCGCTGCTGGCCATTCTGAAGACGGGCGACCACATCGTGGCGGCCAGCACGCTCTACGGCGGCACGGTGGGGCAGCTGGGCGTGGGCTTTGGCCGTCTGGGCATCGAGACCACCTTTGTGGACCCGGCCGACCCCGAGAACTTTGCGCGCGCCATGCGCCCCAACACCCGTGCCGTGTACGGCGAGACCATCGGCAACCCGCTGGTCAACGTGCTCGACATCGCCGCCGTGGCCGAGGTGGCGCATGCCCACGGCGTGCCGCTCGTCATCGACAACACGGTGGCCAGCCCTTACCTGTGCAACCCGCTGGCCCTGGGCGCCGACATCGTGGTGCACAGCGCCACCAAGTACATCGGCGGGCATGGCACGACCATGGGCGGTGTGGTGGTAGAGGGTGGCAAGTTCCCGTGGGACAACGGCAAGTTCCCCGAGATGGTGGAGCCCAGCCGCGCCTACCACGGCGTGAAGTTCTACGAGACCTTTGGCGACTTCGGCTACGCGATGAAGGCGCGCATGGAAGTCAACCGCACCTTTGGCGGCGTGCTTTCGCCCATGAACGCATGGCAACTGTTGCAGGGCGCAGAAACGCTGCACCTGCGCATGCGCGAGCACTGCCGCAATGCGCTGGCCGTGGCGAAGTTTTTGCAGAGCCACCCGCAGGTGGCGTGGGTCAACTATCCGGGTCTGGCGGATTCGCCGTACTACGACCTGGCGCAAAAGCAGTTCCGCGCGGTGGACGGCACGCCAGGCGCATCAGGCATCCTGACCTTTGGTGTGAAAGGCGGTGCAGCGGCCGGTGAGAAGTTCATTGATGCCTGCGAGTTCTTGAGCCACCTCGCCAATATCGGCGACGCCAAGACGCTGGTGATCCACCCTGCATCGACCACGCACCGGCAGCTGAACGAAGAAGAGCTGGCCCGCGCGGGTGTGAGCGCAGACATGGTGCGGTTGTCGGTAGGCATTGAAGACCTGGACGACATCCTGTGGGACATCGACCAGGCGCTGGAGCGCGCAGCGGGCTGATCGCCCCACCGCCTACACAGGGCCGACCGGCGCCCCCAGGCGCTGCGACAAACTCCGCGCCGCCTCCCGCAGGTGCTGCGCCGCCGGGCTCGCAGGCCCCGTCTGTAGCGTGGCACTCGGACCGATCACTGCGATGCACAGCACCAGTTGCCCAAACCCATCAAACACCGGCGTGGCCAGCGCGCTGATGCCGGGCAGGAGCTGGTCGGTCACCTCGCTGATCTGGTGCTCGCGCACAGCCTCCAGCTCGGCCGCAAAGGCGGGCTCGTCCAAAGCGCCCGCAAACCCTTCGGCCGCCAATGCGGCGGCAGCGCGTTCGCGCGGTCCGAAGGCGGCGAACACCTTGCCCGTGGCCGTGTGCCGCACCGAGGCCGCGGTGCCGTGGCGCATGGCCACATACACGGCGGTGGGCCCCTCTTCCACCCGAATGATGGTGGGGCCGTTGTCGCCCCAGACCGAGGCCGACACGGTGTAGCCGATGCGCTGGGCCAGCGCAGGCAGCTCGGCAATGGCTAGGCGCACCGGGTCCACCTGCTGCAGGCTGATCAGGCCCAGCTGCATGGCCAGCGGGCCCAGGCCGTAGTGGCCGCTCACGGCGTCCTGCTCGATCAGGCCCAGCTTGCCAAAACTCACCAGGTAGGGATGCGCCTTGGCGGCCGTCATGTCCGCCGCGCGGGCCAGGTCCTTGAGCGCCATGCGCCGGCCAGTGCGCGCCAGCACCTTCAGCAGCTGGCCACCCACCTCCACGCTCTGGATGCCGCGCGGGCTGCGGGGCGTGTCTTCGTCGTCGGCGGGGGGCAGGTCGGGGGGCATCGTGGGCATGCGGCGATTGTCCACGCAGCGCGGTCTCTACCAATCATTCTGGTTTTCACCTAAACAAATGCGTTAGACATTAACGAATTTCTTGCCTAACATCAACACATTCCGTTTAGATAAACGCATTCACCATTAACAAATCATCACCATGAGCACAGTCAAAACCTTTGCCTCCGCCGCCGACCTCGAAGTGAAGAAGGTGAGCTTCGACAAGCTCTCCGACCACGCCTACGCCTACACGGCCGAGGGCGACCCCAACACCGGCATCATCATTGGCGACGACGCGGTGATGGTCATCGACACCCAGGCCACGCCCGTGATGGCGCAGGACGTGATCCGCCGCATCCGCGAGGTGACGGACAAGCCCATCAAGTACGTGCTGCTGAGCCACTACCACGCGGTGCGCGTGCTGGGCGCCAGCGCATATGGGGCCGAGCACATCATTGCCAGCGAGGACACGCGCGACCTGATCGTGGAGCGCGGCCAGTTCGACAAGGACAGCGAGATCGGCCGCTTCCCCCGCCTGTTCCAGAACGTGGAGAGCGTGCCCGACGGCCTGACTTGGCCGACCATGACCTTCAACCAAAAGATGACCCTGTGGCTGGGCAAGCTGGAGGTGCAGATCCTGCAGCTGGGCCGAGGCCACACCAAGGGCGACACGGTGGCCTGGCTGCCGCAGGAAAAGATCCTCTTCAGCGGCGACCTGGTGGAGTTCGACGCCACGCCGTATGCGGGCGATGCCTACTTCCAGGACTGGCCGCAGACGCTGGACAACATCGCGGCCCTGAAGCCCGAAAAGCTCGTGCCCGGCCGGGGCGCCGCGCTGCAAACGCCCGAGCAGGTCCAGGCGGGCCTGGCGGGCACGCGCGCCTTCATCAGCGACCTGTACGACAGCGTGAAGGCCAGTGCGGCGAAGGGCGAAGACCTGCGCAAGGTGTACGAGGCCACGTTTGCCCAACTGCAACCCAAGTACGGGCACTGGGTGATCTTCAACCACTGCATGCCGTTCGACGTGACCCGTGCGTACGACGAAGCCACGCAATACCCCGACCCGCGCATCTGGACCGCCGAGCGTGATGTCCAAATGTGGAAGGCTTTGGAAGGTTGAGCCCCCGAGGTTGGAGGAGACAAAAAATGAACCCCAAAGACATTCCCCCAGAGGCCTTCCACGCCAGCGGCGCCGAGGTGCAGGCGCTCGATTTTGGTTATGTGCGCTCGCCCGATCAGGACGGTGCGACGCCCGCACAACACCCCATCGTGGTCATCGGCGCAGGTCCCGTGGGCCTGTCACTCGCCATCGACCTGGCCCAGCGCGGACAGCGTGTGGTGGTGCTGGACAACGACCACAAGCTCTCCATCGGCTCGCGCGCCATCTGCTTTGCCAAGCGCACGCTCGAAATCTGGGACCGCCTGGGTGTGGGCCAGCGCATGGTGGACAAGGGCGTGTCGTGGAACCTGGGCAAGGTGTTCCTCAAAGACGAGCAGCTGTACGAATTCAACCTGCTGCCCGAAGAAGGCCACGAGCGCCCCGCCTTCATCAACCTGCAGCAGTACTACGCCGAGGCCTACCTGGTGGAGCGTGCACTGCAGCTGCCGGGCATCGACATCCGCTGGCACAACAAGGTGACGGCCGTGCAAAGCCGCGCGGACGGCGCACTGCTGAGCATCGACACGCCCGAGGGCGTCTACCAGATGGATGCAGAGTGGCTGGTGGCCTGCGACGGCGCGCGCTCACCCACGCGGCAGATGCTGGGGCTGGAGAGCAAGGGGCGCATCTTTCAGGACCGCTTTCTGATCGCCGACGTGAAGCTGGCGGATGAGGCGAACTTCCCCACCGAGCGCTGGTTCTGGTTCGACCCGCCCTTTCACCCCGGCCAGAGCGTGCTGCTGCACCGCCAGCCCGACAACGTGTGGCGCATCGACTTCCAGCTGGGCTGGGACGCCGACCCTGAGGAAGAAAAGAAACCCGAGAACATCATTCCGCGCGTGCAGGCGCTGCTGGGTGCGGAGGCGCAGTTCGAGCTGGACTGGGCCAGTGTCTACACCTTTGCCTGCCTGCGCATGGACCAGTTCGTGCACGGCCGCGTCATCTTTGCGGGCGACAGCGCGCATGGCGTCTCACCCTTCGGCGCACGCGGTGCCAACAGCGGCGTGCAGGACGCCGAGAACCTGGCCTGGAAGCTGGACTGGGTGCTCCAGGGCCGCGCCAGCCCCGCGCTGGTAGCCACCTATGGGCCAGAGCGCGAATACGCCGCCGACGAAAACCTGTGCAACTCCACCCGCGCCACCGACTTCATCACGCCCAAGAGCGAGGTGAGCCGCCTGTTCCGCGACGCGGCGCTGCACCTGGCGCGTGAACATGCGTTTGCAAGGCGCATCGTCAACAGCGGGCGTCTGTCGGTGCCAGCCACGCTACATGCATCGCCATTGAACACGCCCGACACCGATGCGTTTGCGGGCACGCAGGTGCCCGGCGCCGTGCTGCTGGATGCGCCGTTGACAAAGCAGGGCCAGCCTACCTGGCTGCTGCGCGAGCTGGGGCCGGACTTCACGCTGCTGGTGTTTGGCCCGGCTCCTGCGTGGGCCCATGGCCTGCCCGGTGTGAAGGTGCTGCAGATCGGCATCGACGTGATCGACCACCAGGCGCTGGCCGCCCAGCGGCTGGACGCGCTGCTGCGCACTGTGTACCTGGTGCGGCCCGACCAGCATGTGTGCGCGCGCTGGCGCAAGCCCACCGAAGCAGCGGTGCGCAGCGCACTGGCGCGTGCCACGGCCGCAGCCGTCTGACCAGGAAGACGACAAGGAACATGCCCATGCTGAACACCCAACCGAACCTGCAGGCCTGCGACGATTTTTATGAAGCGCTGATTGCGGCGCACCAGGGCCTGTCCACGCCCGAAAGCCACGCCATGAACGCACGCCTGGTGCTGCTGCTGGCCAACCACATCAGCGACCAAGCCACGCTGCAGCACGCGCTGCAACTGGCGCGCGGCAGCGCCGTGCCGATGGCCGACCGGCGCACCACCCCGGCCGTCACGCCGGTGGTGCCCACCCACGCGGTGGCAGCCTAGCCGCAGCCCCTTTTCATCCCCACGGCTTCAGCACCGCGCAGATGGTGCAGGGCCCGACTCGCCTTGAACCTAGACCACTACGGAGACAACACCACCATGCAGCGCAAACATTTCCTCGCCACCCTCGCGGGCCTGGCCCTGGCCACCACCCTGCCCCTGGCCCACGCCCAGGACTCCAAGCCGCTCGAATGGGTGGTGGGCTACGCCGCAGGCGGTGGCTCGGACATCGTGGCGCGCACCATTGCCGAGTCGATGTCGGCCACGCTGGGCCGCACCATCATCATCAACAACAAGCCCGGCGCGGGCACCAACATTGCCGCCGAGTACAGCGCGCGCAACAAGGACTACGGCAACCTGATGTTCTCGGCCGACTTCGCCACGCTGGCGGCCAACCCGTTTTTGTTCAGCAAGCTGAGCTACAACGCCGAGAAGGACTTCCAGCCAGTGGGGCTGCTGGTGCGCTTTCCGATGTTCCTGGTGGTGTCCAACAGCGTGCCGGCCAAGAACCTCAAAGAGTTCATGGCCTGGGCCAAGGGGATGCCCGATGGGGTCAACTGGGCATCGGCCGGCCCGGGCAGCCCGCACCACCTGGTGGGCGAGCTGTTCCGTGAGCAGAGCGGGCTCAAGCTCACGCACGTGCCGTATCGCGGTGCGGCTCCGGCCATTCAGGACGTGATTGGCGGCCAGGTGTCTGCGATGTGGATCGACAGCGCCACGGTGTATCCGTTCCTCGCGGGCAACAAGGTGCGCGCCATTGGCGTCGCCAGCCCGCAGCGCGTGGCGACCATGCCCGATGTGCCCACGATTTCCGAACAAGGTCTGCAAGGGTTTGAGGGTTTTGCATGGCAGGGCTTGGTGGTGCCCACGGGCGCACCGGCCGATGTAGTGGCCAGCTTCAGCAAGGCGCTGCAGACGGCCCTGGCCGACACGCGCACCAAGGCCCGGCTGCAGGCCCTGGGTGTGGAGCCTATGCCCGGCACCGCTGCCCAGATGGGCAGCTTTGCACGCACCGAGCGGGAGAAGTGGGGGCGCGTCATCACCAAGGTAGGCGTAAAACTCGACTAACCCCCCAGCGGCTGCGACCCATCCCCCTGCGGGGGCGCCCACGTTGCGGGCCGAATATGGGGCTCAGCGGCTGCGCGCCAGCCTTCGCTTGCGGTGCAAGGCGGGTGCGAGCCACAGCAGCTGCACCGTCACATAGCCCAGCACCGCCAGCAGCAGGCCCAGGGTGGGCAGGCCGATCAGCAGCGGCGTGCCCAGTGCCTGCATCCAGGTGCCCAGGGCCTGCACCGTGAACTCCCCACCCGGCGCCACGCTGCTCCAGGCGGGCAGGGTCTGCGCGCCGGGCATCAGCAGCGCACCGAGGTAGAAGGCCATCACATACAGCGGCACGGTGGTGAGCGGGTTGGTATAGAAGGTGGCCACGCCCCCGGCCACCACGTTGCCGCGCAGCCAGGCGCATACCAGCAGCGTGCCCGGGATCTGCAGCGGCCCGGGGATCAGGCCGCAGAACATGCCCGCCGCCACCCCGCGCGCCAGCGGCTGGCGCTGAAAGCGGAACAGCGCGCGCTGCTCCAGCCAGGGCTGGAACTGCGCCAGCCAGCTGCGGTCCAGCAGCTGCCGGGCCCGGGGCTCCAGGGCCCGCAGCCAGCGGCGCAGGCGACACAGCGGCTGCATCATGCGACGAACGCTACCGCGGTGCCAGCGCCCCACAAGGTGGTCAGGCCCACCAGCAGGCGCACATCGCGCGGCTCGTTACCCGAGCGGTAGGCCATTGCGGTGGCCCCCACCAGGCCCAACAACATGCACAGCATCACCGATTCGATCAGATCCATGGCTCGGGTCTCCCGGTTCGGCAGCGATCAGGCCTTGGGGGGCAGTGCGGGTGGGGCGCCCTTGGCCGCCTCGCCCGAATTGCGCAGCGACAGGAAAATCGACCCGGCGATCAGCGTGGCCGTGACCAGCAACGCATAGCCAATCGGAATCTTCACAAAGTCGATGAGCAACATCTTGCCGCCGATGAAGACCAGGACCAGCGCCAGGCCGTAGGCCAGCAGGTGGAAGCGGTCCGCCAGGTCTGCCAGCAAGAAGTACAGCGCACGCAGGCCCAGGATGGCAAAGATGTTGGCCGTGAGCACGATGAACGGGTCGCTGGTGATCGCGAAGATGGCCGGGATGCTGTCCACCGCAAAGATGATGTCGGTCGTGCCGATCAGGATCAGCACCACGAACAAGGGCGTGTAGTGCTTGACGCCGTTGATCAGGGTCGAGAGCTTTTCACCATCGAACTGGTCGGTGATGCGGATGCGCTTTTTCAGGAACTTGAGCACCGGGTTGGTGGCGATGTCAGGCTCCTGCCCGGCGGCAAACCACATCTTGATGCCGGTGATGACCAGGAACGCGCCGAACACATACAGCAGCCAGTGGAAGGTCGCCAGCAGCCAGGCACCGGCCAGGATCAGCAGCGTGCGCAGCACGATGGCACCGATGAT
Organism: Acidovorax sp. Root70; assembly: GCF_001428225.1. Lineage (NCBI taxonomy): Bacteria > Pseudomonadati > Pseudomonadota > Betaproteobacteria > Burkholderiales > Comamonadaceae > Acidovorax > Acidovorax sp. Root70. The sequence goes on along the minus strand of NZ_LMHQ01000032.1, from coordinate 189,906 downwards.
GCCGATGATGAGCGCGCGCTTCTGGTACTGCGGCGGCACGGCAAAGTAGCTGAACAGCATCAGGAAGACGAAGATGTTGTCCACCGACAGGCTCTTCTCGACCAGGTAGCCGGTGATGAACTGCATGGACACCGTGTTGGCGACCTCGCGGCCCTGGCTGCTGTCCAGGTACCACCACAGGATGGCCACGAACACAAAGGCCAGCGAGAACCACAAGAGGCTCCAGCGCAGCGCCTCTTTCATCGTGACCTTGTGCGCGCCCTGGCGCTCCATCACCAAGAGGTCGATGGCGATCGCCACCACCACAAAGACGGCAAAACCCGCCCACATCCACCAGGTGCCTATTGTTTCCATGCTCTTTCTCCAAAGGGGTATTGCTCTGGCCGGGCGCTAACCCAGCGGCAGACCCGCACTGTAGGGACGCAGGAGATTCTTTAAAACCTGTCATATTGGTAGCATTGGTTCGGTTTTTACGAACCAACCACCTTTTTGACCAAACCGTCACGCCAACATCATGAGCCAGAGCTTCAACTACCGCCATCTTTTCTACTTCTGGGTGGTGGCCAAGGAAGGCGGCATCGCGCGCGCCGCCGAGCGGCTGGACATGGCCGTGCAGACCATCAGCGCCCAGGTGCGCGACCTGGAAAAGTCGCTGGGCGTGAGCCTGCTGCGCACCGAGGGCCGCAACCTGGTGCTGACCGATGCGGGCGTGGCCGCGCTGCACGAGGCCGACCATATCTTTGCGCTGGGTGAATTGCTGCCCGTGCGCGTGCGCGAGGCCGCCAGTGGCCAGACGCTGCGGCTGAACCTGGGCATCTCCGACGGCATCGCCAAGCTGGCCGTGCACCGGCTGCTGACCCCCGTGCTGGACGAGCCCCACCTGCGCCTGCTGTGCCACGAGGGCGAGTTCCAACCCCTTTTGGGCGAGCTGGCGCTGCACAAGCTCGATGCCGTGCTGGCCGACCGCGCCGCGCCCCCCAACCCCGCCCTGCGCACCACCAGCCAGCTGCTGGGCACCAGCGCGATTGCCTGGTACGCGCCCCCGCTGTGGGCCGAGGCGGCGGCCAACAACTTCCCGCACAGCCTGGCCGTGGTGCCCGTGCTGCTGCCCACCGACCACGCCGCCATGCGCGCACGCATCGACCACTGGCTGGAGCGCGAACGCATCCGCCCGCACATTGCCGGGGAATTTGAAGACAGCGCCCTCTTGAGCACCTTTGCCGCCACCGGCATGGGCGTGATGCCCGCACCGGTCTCCCTGGGCGAGCACTTGGCCCAGACCCACGGGCTGGTGCAGGTGGGCACCGCGCCCGACGTGCAGGAGCAGTTCCACCTGATCTACAGCGCGCGCAAGGTGATGCACCCGCTGCTCACGCGGCTGCTGGAGGCGGGCCAGGGCGGAACGCTATTGAATTAATAGCTGCTGGCGCATATTCATCTGGCGCTTGGGGCCAAAAATACTCAAAAACCGACGCATACCCCTCCACAGGGTCCGTCAGTCGCGCCCGGCCCGCTCGATGTGCAGTGCGGCCGATGCAGGGTCCGAGAAGCACAGCTCGTGGCTGCCCGGGCACTCCACCAGGCGGAACAGGCCCAGCCGCTCCGACAGGCGCGGGTGCCAGGGCAGGCTGTGGGGCAACGCGGTGTCTTGCTGCGCGTTCAGATAGCTCTTGCCCACCTCCAGCGCGGCCAGCGGCACCGGCAGCTGCGCCGGTTCGGTGAAGGTGCGGTAGGGGTGGGGGTTGAGCAGCGCGTAGGTGCTTTGCGCCAGGGCCTCGTCGGCGTCGTTGATGAAGGCCTCGCGCCAGATGGGGTACGGCAGCATCACGGCATTGCCGTTGCTGGCCGCCACCTGATCAAACAGCGCGCGGTAGTGTGGCGGCACCAAGTCGTTCAGGCACTCGCCCGGCTGCGGCACAAAGGCGTTCCAGTACACCAAGCGGCGGATGCGCCCGGGCAGGCGCGATGGCATGTGGCTGATGACCATGCCGCCGTAGCTGTGGCCCACCAGTCGCACATCGGTCAGGCCTTGGCCTTCGATGAAGGCCGCCAGCGAATCCACCGCGTCGGCCAGGCCCGTGGCCGCGCGGTCGTCGCCGGGGTTGTTGCCCGCGAGCGTGGGGCAGTGCACAGTGTGGCCGCGCGCGCGCAGGTGGGTGGCGGTGGCTTCCATCTCGGCACCGGTGTGCCATGCGCCATGGACCAGGACATAGGTATCCGGCATGTGTGTGTCTCCTTGGGGTTGTGTTGCAGGACCGGGCTATCCGCCCTGCCGCTACCTTAGGAACACCGGACGGAGCTGAATGGCCTGCGCGTGCCAGCCGTCTGTGTTGGGTGTGCCAAAAGCTCCACCGCCGTGCAGCACGGCGAGGCGAAGCCACAACGACCCGGAGGATCGGGAGACGGAATCAGCCGCCGCGCCGCCACTGCGCGGGCGACACACCCATGACGCGCTGAAAAGCGCGCGCGAAATGCGAGGGGTCCGCAAAGCCGCAGCGCCGCCCGATCTCGCCCACGGCCACATGGGCCAGCTGGGGACGGCGCAGCAGCTCGCCCGCCCGCGCCAGGCGCAGTTCGCGCAAGGTGCCCGCAAAGGTGTGGCCCTGCGCCGCAAACGCCCGGTGCAGGGTGCGCAGCGACACGCCCGCCTCCTGCGCCAGCGCCGGGGCCGAGAGGCTGGGCTGGTCGATGCGCGCCCGCAGCAGCGCACACAAATGGGCATGCAGGCTGCGCGCAGCGGTGGGCGCCGGTGGCTGGGGCGGCTCCAGCGCGGCGCACAGCAGCGCGCCCAGGTGGTCGGACAGCAATGCGGGCGGCAGCGCCTGCGCCGAGGCGGGGTCGCGCGCCAGCTGCACGGCCAGCGCCCCCAGGCTCTGGCCCCAGCCCTGGTCGCGCCAGGCCACGCGCGGCCCGGGCGCCTCGGCTTGCTGCAGCCACTGTCCCACCCAGGCACGCGGCAGCTGCAGCGACACGCAGTGCACGCCGTCGGGAAAGTGCAGTTCGTACGGCCGGGCCGAATCCAGCAGCACCACATCGCCCGGTCGCAGGTGGGCCACATGGCCATCCTGGCGCACATGCCATGCGGTCTCGGCCTGGCCGATCAGGTAGAAGGGCAGCTGGCGGCTGCGCGCAATACCGGCGGGCGTGCGAAACACGTCCTGGGTGGAGGCCCGCACGCGGTTGATGGACAGTGTCTCCACCGGCAGGCTTTGCAGCTCGCCGCCAAACAGCGGCGCCTCGCGAGAGCTACAGTCCATCTCCAGAAACGCCTCGCAGATCGCCCCCACCCAGTAGTCCAGGCGCGCGGGCGGCGCCACCACATCGGTGGTCCACTGGCGCAGAGCAGCGGGGGACGAGGGCACAGACACGGCGGGCATGGCGCCCAATCTACCGGCAAGCGAGCGTGGCAGGCAACAGGGCAAGCCCTGCCGTCCGCCCGCTAACTTGCATGCCCGCCGGGTTCAGCGCTGCGGCATGTCCTTGGCCGAGTACCCCAGGCTCACCGTGGCGTCGTCAGGAATGGCGGGCATGGACGCGTTCCACGCCTCCCAGGCGGCGCGCATGGCCTGCAGGCGTGCGGGCTCCACGGGCGCGCGGTTGGCGCGCTCGCGTTCGTCGTCGGCCAGGTTGAACAGGTAGTCGTTGCCGTCCACCCGCAGGTACTTCCACACGCCCTGGCGCATGGCGCGCTGGCCCCGGTGGTTCATGCGCCAGAACAGCGGGGGCTCGTCAATCATGCTGGCATCGCGCAGCAGCGGCATCAGCGAGCGGCCGTCCAGCGGGTAGTCCGCATGCGCGGCGGCGCCTGCGGCGTCGAGCATGGTGGCGGACCAGTCCATGGTCATGCAGGTCTGTGCGCTCACGCCGCCAGGGGCGATCACCGCAGGCCAGTGGGCGATCCAGGGCACGCGGATGCCGCCTTCGGTCAGGTCCATCTTGCCGCCCACCAGGGGCCAGTTGTCCGAGAAACGCTCGCCGCCGTTGTCGCTGGTGAACACCACCAGCGTGTCGCGCGCCAGGCCCTTTGCCTCCAGCAGCGCCATGATGCGGCCGATGCCCTCGTCCATGTGGTGGATCATGCGGCGGTAGGTCTCGATGTTGCCGCCGTGCAGGTGGAACAGGTTCGTCTTCACCTCCTGCGCCAGCGCCTCGTCGTCGCGGGTCTCCCACGGCCAGTGGGGTGCGGTGTAGTGCAGGCTAAGAAAGAACGGCGTGCCGGCCTGCGCGCCCGGCGCCATGCGCTGCACATAGTCGAGCGCGTGGTCGGTGATGAGGTCGGTGAGGTAGCCGTCCTGCTGCTTTTCCTCCTCGCCCAGGTACAGGTCGTGCGCGCCATTGGAGCTGCAGTGGGTGAAGTAGTCCACCCCGCCCGACATGGGGCCGAAGAACTCCTCATAGCCCGAGCGCAGCGGCCCGAACGCGGGCGGGTAACCCAGGTGCCACTTGCCCATCAGCGCCGTGCGGTAGCCCGATGCGCGCAGTAGCGACGGCAGCGTGGGGTGCTCGGGTGGCAGGCCCAGTGTGGTGCTGCCCCGGCTTTTGCTGTTGATGGGCTCCTCGGCCGCGCCGCGCAGGCGGTACTGGTAGCGCGCCGTCATCAGCGCAAAACGTGTGGGCGAGCAGACGGGCGAATTCGAATAGCCCTGCGTGAGCTTGAGCCCGTTGGCCGCCAGCTGGTCGAGCACCGGCGACACCGGGCCAAAGGCTGCGTCGCGCCCACCATAGCAGCCCAGGTCGGCATAGCCGAGGTCGTCGGCAACGATGAAGATGATGTTGGGGCGGGGGTGCGTTTTCATCTCTGAGATCCAATGTGACTGAACCCGGGCTGTGACCTGCGCAACTGGCACGGCCCATGCGAGGGGCGGCTAGCAAGGGCCGCCCCGCAGCGAGGCCGCCGTCCCCCTTGAGGGGGAAGCGGCGCAGCCGCTCAGGGGGTGCTTCCTATCAAGGTTTGAAGCCAGAACGCTGTACGACTGGCGCCCATTGCGCACGATAGGCCTTGAGCATGGCTTCGGTCTGCGCCATGGTCGCCACCACGGGTTCCATCTTTGCGGTTGCGAACTTGCGCTGGGTGTCGGGGTCCTTCATCACCTCATGGATCAGGCCGGCCAGGCGCTCGGCCTGCGCCTTAGGCATGCTCATGGGCGCAAAGAAGGTGTTCCAGCCAGTGGCGGCCAGGTCCATGCCGGCTTCCTTGAACGTAGGAATCTGGGGCGCCAGCGCGCTGCGCTTGGCGCTCGACACGGCCAGGATGCGGATCTTGCCGGCTTCGTGCTGGGGCAGCAGGGTGTCAAACGTATCGAACGCCACAGGCACCTGGCCGCCTAGCAGGTCGTTCAGCAGCGGCGCCGAGCCCCGGTAGCCCACCACCTCGGCGCGCACCTTGGCCGCGTCGCCCACCATCAGGCCAAAAAAGTGCGGCAGACTGCCGGTGGCGGGCACGCCGAAGTTGGCCTTGTCCGGGTTAGCCTTGAGCCAGGCCATGAGGTGCGGCAGCTCCTTGACCGGCACGGCACTGCCCACAGCCACGCCGAATTCGTAGCTGTTGACATGGCTCACGGGGCGGAAGTCGCGTTCGGGGTCGTAGCCCGCGTCAGGGAACACCAGAGGCGCCACCAGCATCACGGCGGGGTTGGCCAGCAGCAGCGTGGGCTGGTTGGCGGGCGCGGCTTTGACAGCCTGGGCCGACAGGCGGCCGCCCGCGCCGGTCTTGTTCTCCACGATCACAGGCGTGCCAAGCTTGCTGCCCAGCTTGTCGGCCACGATGCGGGCCACGCGGTCGGTCGCGCCGCCAGGGGCGTAGCCCACCACGATGCGCAGCGGGGTGTCCTGGGCATGCGCCAGGGTGGCACACAGAGCCAGCACGGCGGTCAGGGCAGAGGTGGCAAGGGGTTTCCACATGATTGGTTTCTCCAGCGTGGGCAGACGGGCCCGGCAGCGGGGCTGCCCGGATTGATGGGCGCAATGTATTGGCCACACAATCAATTGATCTAATCAATCATTGCCAGGAAATACCCTGATGCCAGCCCCGGCCCCCAACCCACCCGCAGCGCCTGGCCACCGGCTGGCCCACCCGCAGGCCGCCAACGACCTGCTGATGTACCGCCTCAACCGCCTGCTGGCAGTGGCGGGCAGCCTGGTGGTGCGACTGTGCGAAGGCGGCTATGGCATCACCCGCCGCGAGTGGGGGCTGATGATGATGCTGGCACAGCACCCCGGCATGCCCCCGGCCGAGTTGGCCCAACGCCTGGGGCTGGACCGGGCCCGCACCTCGCGCGCCATCACCTCGCTGCTGGCCAAGAAGCTCATCACCCGCGACGCCATGCCTGGCGACCGGCGCCAGGCCCAGTTGTCGCTCACGGCGGCGGGCCAGGCCGTGCACGACGAGCTGTTTCCTCAGGTCAAGGCGCTCAACCAGGAGCTGCTGGCCGGACTCGGCACCGAGGCGGTGGCAGGCCTGGACCAGGCCCTGGCCGACATGCAGCAGCGCGCCGAGGCACTGGTCGCTACCCGCACCGATGTGCCTCGCACCTACCGGCTGCGTGGTGGACGGCATGTGGATTGAGGGGGTTTGCAGAATGGAGTGGCCCCAAAACGGGGAACCGGCGATATCCTCAAACCCGCCCTGAGCCACCCGCCCACGGCACGCACGCGCTCCCCTTGTCCCACAACGACCCACGCACACCCTACGCCATCCCTCATGTCCCAGCACTCGACCTCTTTGTGGAGCCCCCTGCGCCAACCCGCGTTCCGGGGCCTGTGGATTTGTGGCGGCATCTTTTTTGTGGGCAGTGGCATGCAGACCATGGCAGCCGCCTGGCTCATGGTGGAGCTAACGGGCTCGTCCTTTCTGGCCGCGCTGGTGCAGACCGCTGTGTTCATGCCCATGTTTTTGCTGGCTCTGCCCGCCGGCGTGCTGGCCGACACCACCGACCGGCGGCGCCTGATCTCTGGCGCACTGCTGGCGCAGGCGGGGGCCAGTGCACTGCTCACGCTGCTGGTGCTGGGCGGCTGGGGCGGGTCGGCCTCGGTGCTGTTTTTGGTATTCGTCTGCGGCTGCTGCACAGCGGTGCTCACACCCGCGTGGAACTCATCGGTCATCGACCCCGTGCCGCGTGACGAATGGCCCCAGGCCATCACCGCCGTGAGCATTGCCTACAACGCCGCGCGCGCGGTGGGGCCCACGATGGCAGGGCTGGTGTTTGCGCAGCTGGGCGCGGGCTGGGTGTTTGCCGTCACGGTGACCACGACGCTGGTGATGTGGGAGTCGATCCGCCGCTGGCCGCCCAAAGCGCACCCGCCCTCCAAGCTGCCCGCCGAGCGGCTGTGGGGCGGCACGCTCAGCGGCCTGCGGTTTGCATGGCACTCGCGCATGATCCTGGCGCAGCTGGTGCGCGTGATGGCTTTCAGCGCAGCGGGCTCGGCCTTGTGGGCGTTGCTGCCCGTGATCGCCCAGCGGTTGGGCACAGGCGCCCAGGGCTTTGGCCTGCTCATGGGCTGCCTGGGCACGGGCGCCGTGGGCGTGGGTCTGGTGCTGGGGCGGCTGCGCGCACGCTTTGGCATGGAGGTCATCGTGGGCGTAGGCGGCGTCGTGTTTGGCATCGCCATGCTGGTGGCGGCGCTCACCCACATTACCTGGGTGGTCTACATCGCCATGCTGTTTGCAGGCGCGGCCTGGATGTCGGCCATGTCCACCTTCAACACCGCCACGCAGGCCAGCGCGCCGCAGTGGGTGCGCTCACGCGCCGTGGCCATGCACATGGTGGCGGCGCTGGGTGCGTTTGCGATGGGCTCGGCGTTCTGGGGCGCTACGTCGGACATCCTGGGCCTCACGCCCACGCTGTGTGTGGCCGCCGCGCTCATGGGCGTGGGCCTGCTGCTGGCCCGCCCCATGCCGCTGCGCATGGGTGCGCTGCACGAGGTGACCCAGGCCACGCCCTGGGATGAACTGTTCATCGAAGCCGAGCCCCTGCCCGAAGCTGGCCCCGTGGCCGTGGAGGTGGGCTACCGCATCGCCCCCGGCACCGACGCCGCCTTCCTCGACACCATCAGCCGCATGAAGGCCCCGCGCCGCCGTGACGGCGCCACCTTCTGGCGCGTGTACAAGGACCTGGGCGAGCCCTCGCGCTATGTGGAGCGCTTCATCGTCGAATCCTGGGCCGACTACCTGCACCAGCGCTCCCGCGCGACCATGGCCGACCAAGCCCTGGAGACCGAGGTGCGGACGTTTCTGGCGCCGGGCGAGGTGGTACGCATGTCGCACTACATCGCTGAAAGGTGACGCCTCCCTGAGCGGCTGCGCCGCTTTTCCCAAAGGGGATGCATCCGGCGGCCCGGCAAAGCCGGTTCCGCAGGCGCACCAACTTGATGCGCGTCAATTTCTACCGCCAGGTCGGGTGCCAAGGCTGGCAGTCGGCCTGCGACAATTGCGGAATGACCTTCGCCCCTCTTGCCAACGACACCTTCCTGCGCGCCTGCCGCCGCCAGGCCACTGACTACACGCCCCTGTGGCTGATGCGCCAGGCGGGGCGCTATCTGCCGGAGTACAAGGCCACACGCGCCCAGGCGGGCAGCTTCATGGGCCTGGCCACCAATGTGGATTACGCCACCGAAGTGACTCTGCAGCCGCTGGAGCGTTTCCCGCTCGACGCGGCCATCCTGTTCAGTGACATCCTCACCGTGCCCGACGCCATGGGCCTGGGCCTGTCGTTTGCCGAGGGCGAAGGCCCGCGCTTTGCCAAGGTGGTACGCGACGAAGCCGCCGTGGCCGAGCTGGCCGTGCCCGACATGGACAAGCTGCGCTACGTGTTCGACGCTGTGACCAGCATCCGCAAGGCCCTCAACGGCCGTGTACCGCTGATCGGCTTCTCGGGCAGCCCCTGGACGCTGGCCTGCTACATGGTCGAGGGCAAGGGCAGCGACGACTACCGCCTGGTCAAGACGCTGATGTACAGCCGCCCCGACCTGATGCACCGCATCCTGGCCGTGAATGCCGACAGCGTGGCCGCGTACCTCAACGCCCAGATCGACGCGGGCGCCCAAGCCGTGATGATTTTTGACAGCTGGGGCGGCGTGCTGGCCGATGGCGCGTTCCAGGAATTCAGCCTGGCGTACACCAAGCGTGTGCTGGCGCAACTCAAGCGCACCGGCGTGGATGGCACCGACGTGCCGCGCATCGTCTTCACCAAGGGCGGCGGTATCTGGCTGGAAGACATGAAAGACATCGACTGCGAGGTGCTGGGGCTGGACTGGACGGCCCACCTGGGCAAGGCGCGCACCATCGTGGGTGGCACGGCGGGCGGCCCCGGCAAGGCCTTGCAAGGCAATATCGACCCCAACGTGCTGTTTGCGCCCCCCGCGCAGATCATCACGCAGGTGCACGCCGTGCTCGACAGCTTCGGCACGCCGCACACCGACCGAACCACCACGGGTCCCACGCACATCTTCAACCTGGGCCACGGCATCAGCCAGTTCACGCCGCCAGAGCATGTGGCAGCCCTTGTGGAAGCAGTGCACAGCCACTCGCGCGCGCAGCGCCAGCGCTGATCGCAGGGACCAGACAGCGGTAAGAGCCCGCCATCCTCTCTGGCGGCATGCGCTCCCTTCCCAGGCCCGCCCTGGGTGCAAGCACACTCCGGCCCTGGCAGCCACCCGCCGCCCGCCCCCTCTCCCCACCATTGCCCCTGCCCGGTCATCATCCTCTGGCTTGCACCTGGGTAGGGCGCCACAGCGGCCCCTGCGACAATCCGAGAGCGTTTACCTCCGGCCGAGGCGGCGCGCCAGGCGCACTTATGCACAAAACTGGAGCATCCGCCCGCCCCTTTCGGCTTCAGACCGGGGCTCGCCAAATATCCTTGCCCAATCGCTAAGTGGTTGATTTGTATGAATTTAAAGCCCCTGCCTTTTTGATAGGCAATCCAGCCAAAGCACGGATTGACAAAGACTTGCGGGGCAAACCCAAGGGATATCAACAAAGTTATCCACAGGAATTCTGAATTTCTTACAAATACCCTGTCAAATCAATCACTTGCAGCCCATATCGAAGAAATGCATGAACATGAAACCACGCCACTAGCACAAAAAGGGGCTACCTGTCCTCTTGACGAAGTCCGGGTGTCCGACTTATGCACACAATTCGTGATGCAGCGCAACATAAAGCCGCCGGCACGGCATAGCACAAAAATCGGCGGCAAATTTCTTCAGATGATTGATTCATAACGATTTTTTTGGGGTGCCGTATTTCCGGGCAATCTGTTCGCAGCCAGTATTCATGCGGCTTGGACGGTGGTCCGGGCAGGATGTCAACAAAGTTATCCACAGAAATTCGGGATTACTCACACACCCACGGCAAATCAAGCACTTAGCCGCTAAACCTCCAGATCACATCCACAACCCGCACTAAGCCTTCTTCTTGTCTCATAGCTTGTGTCAATCCCTTTCGCCATCGTCCACGTTGCCCTGCAAACGCCTTCCCACAGTGGCGTCGGCGACCTGCTGAGCTACGCCAGTGAGCACCCGCTCCCTCCAGGTGCGTTGGTGCGTGTGCCCCTGGGCACACGCGAGGTGCTGGGCGTGGTGTGGGATGCCGACGAGGCCCCTGGCGAGCTGCCCGATGGCGCCACCCTGCGCCCCATTGCCGGCGTGCTGGAGGGTGTCCCCCCCCTGGATGCGCCGTGGCGCCGGCTGGTGGGGTTTGCGGCGCGCTACTACCAGCGCGCCTTGGGCGAGGTGGCGCTGGCCGCCCTGCCCCCCCAGTTACGCGACCTGCGCCCCGAGCAGTTGGCGCGGCGGCTGCGGCGCCCGGCCAGGGGCGCTGGAGACGCCTCATTTACTATCGAAAACATAGCACTCACCGCAGAACAGGAAAGCGCCAGAGCCCGAATTTCTGCAGAAAGAGGGCCCTTCCTGCTGTTTGGCAGCACGGGCAGCGGCAAGACCGAGGTGTATCTGCGCTGCGTGCAAGAGATGCTGGAGGCCGATCCCACCGCCCAGGCGCTGGTCATGGTGCCCGAGATCAACCTCACGCCCCAGCTGGAGGAGCGGTTTGCAGGCCGCTTTGCGCCGCGCTTTGGCCCCGGCGCCGTGGTGTCGCTGCACAGCGGCATGACCAACCCGCAACGCCTGGCCAGCTGGCTGGCCGCCCATGGCGGCAGCGCGCGCATCGTGCTGGGCACGCGCATGGCGGTGTTCGCCAGCCTGCCGGGGTTGAAGCTCATCGTGGTGGATGAGGAGCACGACCCCAGCTACAAGCAGCAAGAAGGCGCGCGCTACTCGGCCCGTGACCTGGCCATCTGGCGCGGGCGCGAGCAGGGCGCGAAGGTGGTCCTGGGCTCGGCCACGCCTTCGCTGGAGAGCTGGCACGCCAGCCGCCCGCCCACGGCCGAAGACCCCGAGGGCGGCCGCTACGTGCGCCTGCACATGCCCAGCCGCATCGGCGCCGGGGCCCTCGCCCGTGTGCGCCGGGTAGACATGAACCAGCAGCCCCGCCGCACCGTGTTCAGCGCGCCGCTGCTGCAGGCCATTACCGAACGCGTGGCGCGCGGCGAGCAGAGCATGATCCTGCTGAACCGCCGGGGCTACGCGCCCGTGCTGCACTGCGTGGACTGCGGCTGGAAGAGCGACTGTCCGCACTGCAGCGCGCACCAGGTGTTCCACAAGACCGACCGCACCCTGCGCTGCCACCACTGCGGCTACACGGTGCGCGTGCCGTTTCACTGCCCGACCTGCGGCAGCCCCGACATCCACCCCATGGGCAAGGGCACCGAGCAACTGGAGGAGCAGCTGGGCACCCTGTTGCGGGAGGTGCTGCGGCCCGACCGCACGCCCGCCCGCATCGCCCGCATCGACGCCGACACCACCAAAGCCAAGGGCGCACTGGAAGCCCAACTGGCACAGGTGCATTCGGGCGAAGTGGATGTGCTGGTGGGCACGCAGATGATTGCCAAGGGGCACGACTTTCGGCGCATCACGCTGGTGGCTGCGGTGCAGCCCGATGGCGCGCTGTTCAGCAGCGACTTCCGCGCCGCCGAACGGCTGTTTGCCCTGCTGATGCAGGCGGCGGGCCGCGCCGGGCGCGACGCTGCCTACATGGCCGCCCAAGCGGTGCACGGCACGCAGCCCGAGATGTGGGTGCAGAGCTTTCACCCCCAGCACGCCGTGTTCGAGGCGCTGCGCAAGCACGACTATGAGGCCTTTGCGGCCCAGCAGCTCAAGGAGCGCGAAGAGGCGGCCATGCCGCCGTTCTCGTACCAGGCGCTGGTGCGGGCCGATGCGCGCACGCAGGAGGTGGCCCAGGGCTTTCTGACCGCTGCCACGGCCGCCGCTCACGCCGCGCAGTTGCCGGGTTTGCCCGATGGCACGGTGATCCTGTTCCCGCCCGTGCCGCTCACGATCCAGCGCGTTGCCAATGTGGAGCGCGCCCAGATGCTGATGGAAAGCAGCAGCCGCGCCACCCTCCAGCGCTTTCTGGCCGCGTGGCAGCCGATATTGCAAGCCACGCGCAGCCAGCCGGAGCACAAAGGGCTGATCCGCTGGCTGGTGGACGTGGACCCGCTGGCCATCTAAGTCCGACCGGCAGGCCCACGCAGCGGCCTCAATACACAACGGGGGCTGCGCTTTTCAACGCAGCCCCCGTCTCGACAGAGCGTGGTTCGCCGGTTACAGCGCGCCGTCACCCAGCACGATGCCTTCACGGCGGGGGTCCACCCCGCCTTCCAGCCGGGTCTGGCCGTTGCGGTTGACCCGCATGATGGTGGAGACTCCGCTCGACTGCGCGGCGTTGTTCACCGTGTGGCCCTTGGCCTTGAGGCCGTCGATCAGGCCGGTGAGGTCCAGCGCCGTGTTGGCACCATCCACGTTGGTGGTGGGGCTGTTGGTGGCGCCAAAGTTCACCAGCGATGTGGCCTGCTGGGCATCGAGGTTCCAGTCCACCGCACCGACCACGGTCTTGAGCACGTACTGGATGATGGTGCCGCCGCCGGGCGAGCCCGTGGCCATCACGAAATCACCCGGCTCCGAGCCCTTGAACACCAGGGTGGGCGCCATGGTGCTGCGGGGGCGTTTGCCGGGCGCCACGCGGTTGGCAATGGGCACACCGGCGCCGTCAGCCGGCTGGGCCGAGAAGTCGGTGAGCTGGTTAGTCAGCAGAAAGCCGCCCACCATGTGGAACGAGCCCATGCTGGACTCGACCGTGGAGGTCATCGACACCACGTTGCCGTAGGCATCCACGATGGAGAAGTGCGTCGTGCCGCGCTCCACCGTCTTGTCCACGCCCAGAGGCACATCGCCCAGCGCCCCTGCCGAGGCCGTTCCCAGCGACTTGCCGTCCGGCTGGATCAGTGCCGCGCGCTGCTTGAGGTAGACCTTGTCCAGCATGGTGGACACGCCCTTACCGGGCAGCGGGATGAAGTCAGTGTCGGCCACGTACTTGTCGCGGTCGGCATAGGCTAGGCGCTCGGCCTCGGACACCAGGTGCACGCCCATCACGCTCGGTACGCCGCCTTCGTTGGTGGGGTTGGTGGGGCCGTATTTGGAAAGGTCGAAGTTCTCCAAAATGCCCAGCGCCTGCGCAATGGCGATACCGCCCGACGACGGTGGCGACATGGTGCAGACGTAGTAGCTTGCGCGGTAGGTGGTGCACACGGGCTCGCGTTTTTTGGCCTGGTAGTTCTTGAGGTCGGCCACCGTCATCAGGCTGGGGGTGATGGGCGTCTTGGCCGCATCGTCACCCACCGCCTGGGCTGCCTTGGCCACGATGGCTTCGGCCAGGGGGCCGGAGTACAGGGCGCTGGCGCCGCCGCTAGCCAGCGTGCGCAGCGTCTGTGCATAGGGCAGGTTGGTCGTCACGGTGCCGGTGGCCTTGGGTGTGCCGTCGGCGTTGAAGAAGGCGGCGACCGCATTCGCGTCCAGCGCCAGACTGGCAGCGTTGCCCTTGATGGCGTCGCCCATGCGGCCCGGAATGCGGTAGCCGTTGGTGGCCAGCTGGATGCCTTCGTCGAACAGCTTGTCCCAGCCCAGCTTGCCGTGTTCCTTGTGGGCCATGTCCAGCATGCGCATCACACCGGGCACCCCGATGGAGCGGCCACTGCGGCGAGCACTGGGCACGGGCGCGGCGGAAGAGGCATCGCCCTGGTCCTGGCGCACCAGGTAGTAGCCATTGGCGGCAGCAGGCGCGGTCTCGCGGCCGTCGTAAGCCACGACCTTCTTGGTGTTGGCGTCGTAATACATCATGAAGGCGCTGCCCGCCAGCGTGCTGGACTGCGGCTCCACCAAGCCCAGCACGGCCTGCACGGCCACGGCAGCGTCCACCGCCGTGCCGCCGGCCTTGAGCACGTCGCACCCGGCCTTGGTGGCCAGTGGGGTGTTAGCCACCACCATGTACTTGCTCGACTGCTTGGCCTTGTAGCCCAGGCGGTAGCCCGATGCCGCCTCGGGCGCTGCCGGGTCGCCCGCCACGCCAGAGCCCACCACCACGGCCGAGCCGGAGCTGGACACCACCGAGCAGCTCTGGGCATTGTTGTCCACGGCCAGGTCGTTGTCCGAGCCACTGCCGCAGCCCGAAAGCACCAGCGCAACGGCCACGGGCGTGAGTGCCCACAGCGCAATATTCCTCTTCCTCATAGTGAATCTCCTGTTGTTGTCCGTTCGTGGGCATGGATTGACCACGTGGCATCGTCGGCGCAAAAAGCATGCCGTGTCGAATGTTTTTTCGTATCGTTTTCTCAAGGCTGCCATCTAAGGAAGGCAACGACAGGCAGGCCAAGGCAGCGGAACGGCCACATTGTCTGGACGACACCTGCGCGCGAGCTCCGCATGAAAATTGAAGAAAATCCTGCGGTAGCGCTAGTGAATCATGCGCTGGTAGCTATCATTTTTGATAGTCCGAGCCCCTACCCTGGCTTTGAGCCCGCACCTACACTGCCCCGTACCGCAGCAGGAGACCCCATGACCCCCGAACAATTTGCAGACGAACTGGCCCGCGAGGGCTTTGAGCCCGCCGTCACCGTGACCCGCGAGGCCGGGGGCATGCTGGGCGATCACACGCACCCGTTCGAGGCCAAGGCGCTGATCCTGTCGGGCGATATCCGCATCTCCACGGCTACGTCAGAACGCATGTACCAGGCGGGTGATGTCTTTCACCTAGCGGCCGAAGAGCCGCACTCGGAGTTCTACGGAATGCTGGGCGTGCAATACCTGGTTGGGCGCAAGACGCCTGCAGCGGCCTGAGCCCACCGCACCGCAGCAGCCTGGCGGCTCAGGTCAGCAGCGCGACGGCGGCAGAGAAGCTCAGAAACGCCAGCGCGGTGGACACCAGGATGATGCGCGCCACCCGCCCGTTGTTGGCGCCAAACTTCTCGGCCAGCAGCGACACGTTGCTGGCGCTGGGCAGCGCCGCCAGCAGCACCATCACCGTGAGTGCAAACGGCGTGAGCGGCACCCCCAGCGCCATGGCCGCGGTACCTGCGCCCCACACCAGCAGCGGGTGCACCAGCAGCTTGGCCAGCGCCACCGGCACATAGTCCCGCGCGGGGACCTGCTCGTGCTGGTTCATCTGCGAACGGGCCAGCACCGCGCCGATGGTGAACAACGCGACCGGCGAGGCCGCGTCGGCCAGCATGGCGATGGTCTTGTCCACCGGACCCGGCAGCTTGAACTGCAGCGCCGACGCCAGCGCGCCCAGCGCAATCGACCAGGGCATGGGGTTGGTGGCCATGCCCCTGAAGGCGTTCCTCAGCGCCACGCCCACGCCATGGGTGCCTGCGCCATCCAGGCGCGAGAGCGCAATGCACAGCGAGCTGGTGATGACCATGTCCACCACGATGGTGACGATGGCCGGGCCCGCGCTCTGCGCGCCCAGGAGGGCCACCAGCAGCGGCACGCCCATGAAGCCGGTGTTGGGGAAGGCCGCCACCAGCGCACCAAAGGCCGCGTCGTTCCAGCCGATGCGCGCGTTGCGCGTGAGCGCCACCGTGGCTCCCACCATGACCAGCGCGCACAGCAGATAGACGCCCGCCACGGCCGGATCGAGCAGCTGCCCGATGGGCGTGCTGGCGCCAAAGCGGTACAGCATGCAGGGCAGCGCAAAGTACAGCACGAAGGCATTGAGCCCCGGAATGGCAGGCTGCGGCAGCACACCGCGCCGTGCGGCGAGGTAGCCGCAGAGCACCAGCGCAAAGAAGGGGAAGGTGATGAGAAGGACGGACAGCACAGCCCGATTGTCCTTGTTGCGCCTGCGGCCAGGGCCTGCAGCGCCCGGGGTGGTCAGCGCAAAGTCAGGTGGGTGGGCTCGCGGGTGGCGAGCGCAGGCACCGTTTTTTGTTATTGCTTGCGCTGGATGATGAGGTTGCGCTTGGCATCCTCGGGGTAGGCAAAAGTGATGGCGCCGTTCTTCACCTGCCCGATCACCAGCATGTTGCGGGTGATGGCGTCCTTGTCCTGCACGCTGAACGGCTTTTCGTAGGTGGAGACCACACCGTAGTAGGTCTTCATCTTGCCTTCCAGCGACTCCTTGATGGCCTTGCCGTTCAGGTTGCCGTCACGGATGCCCAGGAACGAATACATCAGCAGATAGGTGGCGTCGTAGGCGTTGGCCGCAGCCATGGGCACGGCCACCTTGCCCTGGTACTTGCGGGTGTAGCTCGACAGGAAGGACGCGCGGCGCTCGTTGCTGGGCTCGGCGATGAAGGTCTGCACCATGAGCGCGCCCTCGGCCGCATCCTTGGCGCCTTCGAGGAAAAACGGGAACGACAGCGGCCAGGCGCCCACCTGGGGCACCTTCCAGCCCAGCGCCTTCTTGCCGTTGGCGATGACCGCGTTTTCGGGGCCCACGGTGTAGCTGTAGACCACATTGGCGCCCGCGTTGCGCGCCGCTGCGAGTTCGGCCGTGAGGTCCTTCACGCCCAGGTCGAAGCGGGCCACGTGCACAGGCTTGAGGTTCTTGGCCGCCAGTGCCGCCACCACATCGGTATAGCCACCTTCGCCATAGCCGGTCTTGTCGGCAAAGATGGCGACCTTGTCCCAGCCCCGCTTGACGATGTCATCCACCATGAAGGGGGCCTGCAACGCATCGCGGGCCTGCACGCGGAAGATGTAGCTGTCGGCAGAGGGGTATTTGGTGGTGACCGCCGTGCCCGTGGCGCAGGGCACGATGAGCGGACTCTTGGCGTCCTGGAACAGGTCAATGGCCTTCATCGCCACGCCGGTGTTGCAAAAGCCGATGGTGGCGACGACCTTGTCGGCCAGCAGCTCCTGCGACACCTTGCGGCCCTGGTCCGGGTTGGCCGCGTCGTCCTTGACGACCAGCTCCAGCGGCCGACCCAGGTAGCCGCCCACGGCGTTGATTTCGTCCACCGCCAGCTTGATGCCGTTGAGCATGGGCACGCCAAAGTCGGCCGACGGCCCGGTGAAAGGCCCCACCACGCCGACGCGCACGGGGGTGTTGCCGCCGATCTGGGCCTGCGCCAGCCCCGGCAGCAGCGCCGCGCCCGCTATCGCACCAGCAGCCACCAGCGCCGTCCACGCGGGCGGCGGCAACAGACGGCGGCGCGGCGGGGTAGCTGCGGCGGTCAAGGCGGCGGGAGGCAGATCAACAGGGTTCATGGCGGTGCTCGGTTCACAACACACCCCGCCCGACAACGGGAGGGACTCGCCAACCAGTATCAAATTGTGAAAACAAAGCCCCTAGCGGGGTTACCCGAAGCACGGGGGCCACACCCTGCTCCGACGGCGGGCCCGTCAGCACGCCGTCAGGCGTCGCGCGCATGGACGACGGCCGATGCCCCGCGCCGCCGCCACGGGCGCGCCGGTATCATTGCGCCCTTGCGCTGCACACCCCCGGTGTACCAACTGCGCCGTGGCAAGCATCTGCCTCGGCCCTGCCCCGCTCCTGCCCTTCGCCTCTTTATTCCCCCCGCCCCATTCCCATGTCCGCCGGTCTCAATCTCGCCCAGCTCCAGGCTGTCCACTACACCGACGGGGCCTGCCTCGTTCTGGCGGGTGCGGGCTCAGGCAAGACGCGGGTGATCACCCAAAAGATCGCCCACATGATCGAAAAAGGCATGGACCCCAAGCGCATTGCGGCCATCACCTTCACCAACAAGGCGGCCGCCGAGATGCGAGAGCGCGCCAAGGGCCTGATCGGGCGCCGCGCCAAGGATGTGCTGGTCTGCACCTTCCACGCCCTGGGTGTGCGCATGGTGCGCGAGGACGGCGCGGTGCTCGGCCTCAAGCCGCAGTTCAGCATCCTCGATGCCGACGATGTGACGGGCATCCTGAAGGAAGCCTCGGGCGGCACCACCGACATGGCCACCGCGCGCCAGTGGCAGTGGGTCATCAGCAAGTGGAAGAACATGGGCCTGACCTCCGAAGAGGCCCTGGCCCAGGCAGCGGACGACAACGAACGCATCATCGCCACGCTGATGGCGCGCTACGAAGAGCGCCTGGCGGCCTACCAGAGCGTGGACTTTGACGACCTGATCGGCATGCCACTGCGCCTGCTGCGCGACTTCCCGGAAGTGCGCGCCAAGTGGCAGGCGTCGCTGGGCCATGTGCTGGTAGACGAATACCAGGACACCAATGCCACGCAGTACGAGCTGCTCAAGCTGCTGGTGGGGGAGAACGGCCACTTCACCGCCGTGGGCGACGATGACCAGAGCATCTATGGCTGGCGAGGCGCGACGCTCGACAACCTGAAAAAGCTGCCCATCGACTTCCCGCACCTCAAGGTCATCAAGCTGGAGCAGAACTACCGTTCCACCAGCGCCATCCTGCGCGCGGCCAACAACGTGATCGGGCCCAACCCCAAGCTGTTTCCCAAGACGTTGTTCAGCGAGCTGGGCGAAGGCGAGCCCGTGCGCGTGGTCGATGCCGACAACGAGGAGCACGAGGCCGAGCGCGCCGTGGCCCGCATCCAGAGCCTGCGCGCGGCCAGCAACCCGCCACCGGACTGGAAGAGCTTTGCCATCCTGTACCGCGCCAACCACCAGGCCAAGCCCTTCGAGAAAGCGCTGCGCAAAGCCAATGTGCCGTACAAGGTGTCAGGCGGCACCAGCTTTTTTGACCGCGCCGAAATCAAGGACCTGTGCGCGTGGTTCCGGCTGTGGATCAACAACGACGATGACCCGGCGTTTTTGCGCGCCATCACCACGCCCAAGCGTGGTATCGGCCACACCACGCTGGCCTCGCTGGGGGCCTTTGCCACCCAGCACAAGCAAAGCATGTTCGGCGCGCTGTTCAACGGCATGCTGCCCGCTGCGATTCCGAAGCGCGCCATGGACGGGCTGCACGAGTTTGGCCGCTACATCAACTACCTGGAGTACAGCGCGCGCCGCACCCATGGCGCCGAAGACGCCCGTACCTTCTTGAACGAATGGCTCAAGGAAATCGGCTACGAGCAGCACCTGTACGACAACGAGGACAGCGAGAAGGTGGCTGCCGCCCGCTGGAGCAACGTGATGGAGTTCTGCGACTGGATGGCCCAGCGCGCGGGCGGGCAAATCGACGACACCGCAGGCGCCGTGGTGGCCAAGGAGACCAAGAGCCTGCTGGAGGTGTCGCAGACCATTGCGCTGCTCTCCACCATCAGCGAGCGCGAGCAAGAGCAGGACATGGTCACGCTCTCGACCCTGCACGCCAGCAAGGGGCTGGAGTGGCCGCATGTGGTGCTGGTGGGTGTGACCGAGGGCATGCTGCCCTTCAAGCTGGACGACGACGAAGGCCGCCAGCAGAAGGTGACCGACGACGTGCTGCAGCGCCTGCAGGAAGAGCGCCGCCTGATGTACGTGGGCATCACACGCGCCCAGCGCACCCTGGCCGTGAGCTGGACCAAGCGCCGCAAGAAGGGCCGCGAAATGGTGGCCGCACAGCCCAGCCGCTTCATCGCCGAAATGGGCCTGGACAAGACCACTGCCCGCGAAGACCCGCGCGAAAAGCTCAAGGCCCTGCGCGCCGAGTTTGCGGCCAAAGCCCAGGCCACCACGGCAGCCAACGCCGCTGCTGCCGCCAACCCGGCGCCGACTGCTTGAGAGGGCGTACGCACATGGCACAACACCCCGCCACCGATACCACCCCACGCCCCGCCCTGCCCCGTGGCCGCAGCGCCTGGGGCATTGCTGCGCTTTTGATAGCTATAAGCGCTTGTCCTACAAGCGCCATCGGCCAAAAAGGCCCACAATCCACCGCGGCATGCCCGACGGCGGCAGACATGGACCACCAACACCTGCAGGGCCAGTGGCGCGCCGAGCTGCAGGCCCCGGCACCGGGAGACAAGCCCACGACGGCCACGCTGCAACTGGGCCCGCACCCCGAGCTGGCACAGAGCGTGCGCGGCACCGTGGTGCGCAGCGGCACCACCGCCCAGGTCAGTGGTGACGTCGATGGCGGCGACCTGACCCTGGAAGAATCGATCAACGGCACCAACATCAGCGCCACCTGGACAGGCCAGGTGGTCGATGGAAGTTGCGGCAAGGAAATACGCGGAACATGGAACAACGCCCACCCCACCCCCACCACGCCGTCAGCACCGTTTGTGCTGCGCAAACAGGCGGCCTGGCAATGAGCGCCGTGACGCGCGTCCCCGCAGCACCCCATCGGCACCGCTCGCTGGCCTTGCTGCTGGTGGCAGCCCTCGCACCGGCTGGCGCGGCGCTGGCGCAATCAGCCCCTTCCGCAGCCACCGGCGCTGTGGCGGGGACCGACGCCGCCCTGCGCCGCTGTACCGCCCTGTCCAGCGACAACCAGGCGCGCCTGGCCTGCTTTGATGCCTGGGCGGCCGAGCAGGCGCAGGCGGCTCCTGCGGGTGGGCAGGCGTGGCAAGCCCCGGCGGCATCAGCCAACGCCAGCGGCGCAACGTCCTCGTCGGCCGTGCCGCCACCGGTGGACGCCACGCTGCCCGCCACGCGCATCATCGACGTGGCGCGCACCGAAGGCTGCCGCGACCCGCAGTACAGCGACCTCTCCCGCTTCTGGGAGCTGGAGACGGGCACCGACTGCGGCACGTTCAGCTTCCGCGGCTACCGCCCGATCACGGTGTCGGTGGTGGCATCGAGCAGCGTGAACCGCCAGCCCACATCGGACGCCGACGGCAACTCGGCCACCGACTCCACGCCGTACCGCCGCACCGAAAACCGCATCCAGCTGTCCGTGCGCACCAAGATCGCCCAGGGCATGCTCACCCAGGGCCATCCCACGCTCAAGGACTCGCTGTGGTTTGGCTACACACAGCAGTCGTACTGGCAACTGTTCACGCCCGACATCTCCCGCCCCTTCCGCGCCACCGACCACGAGCCCGAGCTGATGTACGTGTACCCCACCACGGCGCAACTGCCGTGGGGCTGGAGGTGGCGCTACAGCGGCATCGGACTGGTGCACCAGTCCAATGGCCAGAGCAAGCCCCTGTCGCGCAGCTGGAACCGCGCGTACCTGATGACCGGCGTGGAGCTGGACAACCGTTTCAGCGTGAACGCCCGCCTCTGGAAGCGCGTCCCCGAAAGCGCGGGCAGCGACGACAACCCCGGCGTCAGCGACTACATCGGCCGGGGCGAACTGTCGCTGCTGTGGAACGTGAACAAGGACAACACCCTGGGCGCCACCGTGCGCCACACGCTGGCCAGCAGCGACCGGGGCTCGGTGCGCGTGGAGTGGCTGCAGGCCCTGGGCACCGGCCTGTTTGGCAGCAAGAGCAACCTGCGCCTGCACACCTCGCTGTTCAGCGGCTACGGCGACAGCATGATCGACTACAACCGCAAGCGCACCGTGTTCAGCGTGGGACTGAGCCTGGTAGATTTCTAGAGGCCATCCCCCTGAGCGGCTGCGCCGCTTCCCCCTTCTCTCGCCTCGCTGCGCGAGTCGGGAAGGGGAACGCCACCAGCGCGGCGGGGTGGCCCTTGCGCGGTGGCCCTGGGGTGGGCCGTGCCCGCTGCACAGGCCCGAGACAGGGCACAGCCCAACGCCACCAGGGGTCGTACGAGTCTGCTCACAACTCGTTACGACATCGTCCTCAAGTTTCTCCGGATGGCGCCGACGTGCGGCCACAATGGCACGCGCACCGAAACCGGCGTGGCCTTCTGCGGAAGGCGTTCAAAAAGAGCCCCTTTCCCACCGTTTTACCTGCCATCGCCTGCAGCGTGCCCCTCGACAATGCCCCGAGAGAGGAACACACCCATGGACATGCAATACCAGCTCAAGGCAGGCAGCTACTACCTGTATGACATGCGCGAGACGCCCAGCGCCGTGACGGGTGAACGCCGCTTCAAGCTCAAGACCGACACAGTGGCCATTGCGTTCGACAAGCACACGGGCGAGGTGCACCAGCATGGCAGCCCCACGCGCATCCAGTCGTGGGCCAACAACACGCGCCGCCGCCTGCGCGCCGCCGGGGCGCAGGACGTGGCCAACGACATCGTGGTGGTGTCGGGCCCGCTACCCGTGGACGAGCTCAACAAATGCCTGTGGGTGCGCGGTTATGTGCGCCGCATGTTCTCGCGCCTGGCCACCTTGCCCCATGGCAAGCTGCAGCGCCCTGCGGAGCCGTTTCGCAAGGCTGCCTGATCCCTGGGAGCGCCCCTCCTCCAAGCTCCCCACCGGGGCCGCGCACAGCGGCCCTTTTCTTTTCAGACGTGCGCACTGAAAAGGGCTCAGGCCTCCGTATCCTCAGCCACATCACTTCCCTGGGTCTCCAGCACCTCCGCATGCTTGACGATGGTCACGGGTACCGGGCTCGCGTGCGCCACCTCCTGCGACACCGAGCCCAGCAGCGCGCTGGTGATGGCGCCTTGCCCCTTGGCGCCGATGATGACCATGTCGCAGCCCGAGCGCTCGATCATGTCCACCAGCGTGTGCGCCACGTCGCCCACGCCCACATCGGTTTCGTAGGCCACCCCGGCGGCATCGAGCAGCGCTCGGGCAGGCGCCATCAGGTGCTCGCCGGCCTCCAGGCTGGCGGCGGCGATCAGGTCGGGGTCGCGGGTGGTGACCAGCTCGTACAGCGTGGCGGGCTCTTGCACATTGGCCAGCACCATCGTGGCCTGGAGCCCCTGGCGCACCAGCGCCAGCGCGTGGTGCACGCCGTCCAGGGAGAGTTCAGAGCCGTCCACGGCGATGAGGATCTTGAGCATGGGGTTCTCCTTGAGTCAGTGAAGACCAGTGTAGCGACGCCATCCGCCAGCGCCAGTCCAATCCCTTGCAGCAGGTCAGCCCGGCCCGTCTGGGACAATGCGCCCCATCATGCTGCAGTTCGACCTTCTCAAAACCGACCCCTCCAGCCACGCACGCCGTGGCCAGCTCACGCTCAACCACGGCGTGGTGCAGACCCCCATCTTCATGCCCGTGGGCACCTATGGCACCGTCAAGGGCGTGATGCCGCGCAGCCTGCACGACATGGGCGCGCAGATCATCCTGGGCAACACCTTCCACCTGTGGATGCGCCCGGGGCTCGACGTGATGCAGAGCTTTGGCGGCCTGCACGGCTTTGAAAAATGGGACAAGCCCATCCTCACCGACTCGGGCGGCTTCCAGGTCTGGAGCCTGGGCGCCATGCGCAAGATCACCGAAGAAGGCGTGACCTTTGCCAGCCCCGTCAACGGCGACAAGCTCTTCATGTCGCCCGAGGTGAGCATGCAGATCCAGACCACGCTCAACTCCGACATCGTGATGCAGCTCGACGAGTGCACCCCGTACGAAACCAAGGGCCACCTCACCACCGAAGCCGAGGCGCGCAAGAGCATGGAGATGAGCCTGCGCTGGGCCCAGCGTTCGCGCGATGAGTTCCAGCGGCTGCAAAACCCCAACGCGCTCTTCGGCATCGTGCAGGGCGGCATGTTCAAGCACCTGCGCCAGGAGTCGCTGGAGCGCCTGGTCGAGATGGACTTCCCCGGCTACGCCGTGGGCGGCGTGAGCGTGGGTGAGCCCAAGGACGAGATGCTGGACATCATGGCCCACACGCCCCACCGCCTGCCCGCACACAAGCCGCGCTACCTGATGGGCGTGGGCACGCCCGAGGACCTGGTGCAGGGCGTGGCCGACGGCGTGGACATGTTCGACTGCGTGATGCCCACCCGCAATGCACGCAACGGCACCATGTTCACGCGCTTTGGCGACCTGAAGATCCGCAACGCCCGCCACAAGGCCGACCACCAGCCGATGGACACCAGCTGCACCTGCTATGCCTGTGCAGGCAGCTCGGGCGTGTCGTGGGACGACGGTGGGCGTGAAGGCTTCTCACGTGCCTACCTGCACCACCTGGACCGCTGCGGCGAGATGCTGGGCCCCATGCTCACCACCGTGCACAACCTGCACTACTACCTGAACCTGATGCGCGAGGTGCGCGAGTCGCTGGAGGCCGGCACCTTTGCCCAGTTCCGCGCGCAGTTCAAGGCCGAACGGGCGCGCGGCGTGTGAGCGGCAGATCCGCTTTTCGCCAGATTTGCTATGTTTTGTATAGCAATCTAGGCATGATCCACTAGCGCATCGGGCCCCCATCATTCCAAAACTCCTGCGTCACCTGCTGCATTGGCCCCTGCGGGCCCTCACGGGCCTGGGCAGCGGCCTGCTGGCGCTGCTGATCCTGTTCGAGGAATGGGGCTGGGAGCCGCTGCAGCGCCTGCTGGCGCGCGTCGGCCGCTGGCCGGGGCTGCGCTGGATCGAAGGCTGGGTGCGCTCCCTGCCGCCCTGGGCCGCGGTGGCCTTGTTTGCGCTGCCTACCGCCCTGCTGCTGCCCATCAAGCTGCTGGCGCTCTGGGCCATCGGGCGTGGGCATGTGGTGCTGGGCATGCTGGTCATCGTGCTGGCCAAGGTGGTGGGCACGGCGGTGGTGGCGCGGCTGTTCACCCTCACCCAGCCTGCGCTCATGCAACTGCGCTGGTTTGCCTGGACCCACGCGCACTGGATGCAGCTCAAGCACGCCGTGCTGGAGCGCGCCCGCGCGTCGTGGGCCTGGCGCGTGGCGCGGGTGATCCGGCGGCAGTGGCGGCTGCGCTGGCGCAGGCGCTGACCACCCGACCCTGCCCCGGTGGTCCGCAGGGGCTGCTGCAAAATCCGCCCCATGCCTGCGACCCCGCCCGCTCCCCTGAATGAAGCGCTGGAACTGGCCTTCAACCTCGCCCCCGTGGGCATGTGCGTCACGCGCGAGCGCCGCATCGAAATCTGCAACGACGCTTTTGCCCGCATGTTTGGCTACGAGCAGGCCGAGCTGCTGGGCCAGCCGCTGGCGCCGCTGTACCCGTCTCTGGACGAGTTCACCCACACCGGCAACCTGGGCCTTCCGGCCATGATGGACACCGGCAGCTACGGCGACGAGCGCGTCATGCGACGCCGCGACGGCACTCTGTTCTGGTGCCATGTGGTGGGCCGCACGCTGGACCGTGCAGACCCATTTGCGCGCGCGGTGTGGATGTTCGAGGACATCTCGCACCGCCGCGTGGTCAGCACGCCGCTCACGGTGCGCGAGCGCGAGGTCGCCCAGCACATCGTGACCGGCGCCACCAGCAAGCAGATCGCGCGCCACCTGAACATCAGCCACCGCACGGTGGAGGCCCACCGGGGGCGGATCATGCGCAAGCTGGGTGCCACCAGCACGGGCGAGTTGGTAGCCCTGCTGCTGGGCACGCCCTGACACCACGGACAATCGGGACCCGCCCTCCCCCTCGCCCCTGTCACTGACATGCCGCCCACCCTGCCCCGCCTCTTTGCCCCCACCCGGACCGTTCCTCCGGCCGTGGCCTGGGCCGCCCTGGCACTGCTGATCTTTGTCGCCTGCCTGGTGGGCATCTTTGCGCGGCCCATCGGCTTTCTGTCAGCGTTCTGGCCTGCCAATGCGCTGCTGCTGGGGCTGCTGGTGCGCTACCCCCGCCTGGCGCGGCCGCCCGCCTGGGTGGCGGCGGCAGTGGGCTATGTAGCGGCCGACCTGGTCACCGGCAGCGCCTGGGGCATGGCCCTGTGGCTCAATGCCGCCAACCTGCTGGGCGCCACGGCCGGCTGGCTGGTGTTGCGGGGGCTGGACGAGCACATCCTGCGGCTGCAGCGCACGTCGGCGGCGCTGTACCTGCTGCTGGCAGCCTTGGTCGCCAGCGCGGTGGGCGCGCTGGTCGGCTGTGGCGCGGCGCCGGTGTATTTCGACTCCCCCTGGACGGACCTGTTGTCCCTGTGGTTCAGCACCGAGCTGATGAACTACATGCTCATCGTGCCCGTGGTGCTGGCGGCACCGCGCGCGGCAGATCCCCCCTCGCACACCCAGGACACCCCCCTGTTCTGGCGCCTCGCCCCCGTCAGTTCGCTGGTGCTGGCCGAGGGCATCCGCACGCTCATCGGCGGGCCCGGCATGCTGGCTTTTGTCGTGCCGGGGCTGCTGTGGTGTGCGCTGAGCTACAGCGCCTTCACCTCCAGCCTGCTGTCCCTGGTGGTGTGCCTGTGGACCATGGCGGGTGTGGCCACCGGTGTCCTCAATTTCACACCGGCCCATGCGGGCGACGTGTTCTCGCTGCGCGTGGGGGTCACGCTGCTGGCGCTGGGGCCGCTGGCCGTGGCCTGCGCCAGCGCGGCACGCGCCGAGGCGCTGCGCCGCCTGCACCATGCCGTGCGCCATGACGACCTGACGGGTGTGCTGGCCCGCCGCGCACTGCTCAAACAGGGCGATCGCCTGCTGGAGCGCTACCAGCGCGAATCCACCGGGCTGGCGGTGATGATGGTGGACGTGGACCACTTCAAACAGGTGAACGACCAGCACGGACACGGCGCGGGGGACCGGCTGCTGGTCAGCATTGCGCAGACCATGGCGCGCGCGCTGCGCGCCGACGACGTGCTGGGCCGCATGGGGGGCGAAGAGTTTGCCGCCGTGTTGCCCGGCGTGTCCCCCACCGAGGCCCAGGCCATTGCCGAGCGGGTGCGCGGCGCCGTGGAACGACAGGCGCTGGATGCGACGCAGGGCGGCCCCCAGCGGGCCACCGTCAGCATTGGCCTGGTGCACAGCGCCACCCTGGGCGCAGATGCCGACATGGACACCCTGCTGCTGGCCGCCGACACGGCCCTGTACCGCGCGAAGGCCGAGGGGCGCAACCGGGTGATGGTGGGCTAGGACCCGCCCGGGCCGCTACACGGTCTGCTTCACTCTTGCGCCAGCTTCACACCCGCCCCGGTGCCGCAGGCGTGGCAGAACCGCGCGAACGCGCTCTTGCGGGTGCTGCAGTGGCCGCAGTGGTCGAACAGGCCGATGCCGCAGTGCGGGCAAAAGTCGATCTTCTCGTTCTTCAGGTCCACGGGCCGCTCGCAGCCGGGGCACACGCTCTTGGCCAGACGGGCGAGGGCCACGTCATAGCTCAGCTCCTTGCGGCGCTCCTGGTCGGGCAGGGCCTCGGCCAGCTTCTGGCGCTCCAGGTAGCGGTTGAGCGCCTGGATGGCGTAGCGCCCCACCACAGCGGTCACGGCAATGCCCACCACGTAGCGCACGTAACCGCCGTAGCTGGGCAGGTAGGGCACCAGCTCCACAAAGAAGGCAAACAGCGCAAAGAAGATGAAGCCCCACACAAACGGCCAGTAGGTGCTCTTGCGCTTCTTGACGAACAGCCAGCCGGCGGCGGCCAGCAGCGGCAGCGTGAGGGCCAGGCGGTACAGGAACACGCGCAGCTCGACCTTGCGGCGCTCGGCGGCGAGCTTCACATAGCCGTCAGACTCCATCTGGTTGAGCTGCTCCTGCCGGGCGGCTGCCGCCTGGCGGGCATCGAGGGCGGCCTGCTGCTGCGTCTCCACCGCCTGCTGGGCTTTGCGCTCCACCAGCTTGAGGGCATCGAGCGCCTGGGTGCGCGCGATCACCTCGGGGTCCTGGTCCGCCCGCTGCGTGGCGCTGCGCGTGGACAGCCAGTTGTTGAAGCTCTCCCGCTCGGCCTGCACCTCGCTGCGCACCTTGCTGCGCTGCAGCTGGGCCTGCTCCAGCGCGGTCTGCGCGTCCTGCTCGGCCTGGCGTGCTGTTTTGACCTCGGCGCGCAGCTTGTCGGCTGCGGTTTTGTCCAGAAAGTCGTCCACCCGCAGCGGGGTCTCGACCTTGGGCAGATCGCCCACGATGGTGCCGCCCAGCCCGATGAGGAAGCTGGCAAACACCAGCGCTACCAGCCACAGGCCACGACGGAACCATTTTTCGGACAGTCTCAGGGACTTGCTCATGTTCTTCTCCTCGGTGGCGCTGTGCGCCGGGTTTGGGTGCGCGCGGTAGCGCACCGGCAAATGCTCTTCTTTTTATAGCTACTAGCGCATATATTGATTGCGCCTGCTGGCATTTTGATTCAATTTTTGATCGCCAGCACCACCGGTGCGGCTGCCAGCTGGGTGCGCTGCATCCAGGCCAGCACCGAGTCGACGGTCACAGTCTCGATGCGGTCCGAGAACCGTTTTTCGTTCGGATGGTCGTCAAACGCAATGTTGGCCGACCCGACCCGCCCGCCCATGCGCGTGAGCGGGCCCAGCCTGAGCGTGGTGGGCTCATACCCCTTGAACTGCAGCCAAGCCTGCGCTTGGTCGCGCGAGCGCACGGTGGCGGGCTCCATGGCCATCGCCAGGGTCTCCAGCGCCCATTGGTTGGACTGCTGGTATTTGCGGCCCCACGCGTAGCTGACCATGCTATAGGGCGGGTGCTGCAGCGTCTTGGTGCGGCCCTTGTCCTGCAGCACCGCCAGCAGTCGCTGCTGCACCTCGGGCGTGGGCACGGCGTACACGGCCTCGTAGCGCCACAGGTCGTCCAGAAAGAATTCGCCCAGGCCCTGGCGGTACAAGTGGCCCACCGCAGTGCCACATTCGTTGAGCTTGTGCGCCACGCGCCACGGGCCTTCGGCTGTCTTGTAGGCCCAGCCAAAGTGTGAATAGCGCAGGCCGTACTTGGAGAGGTCCTGCCCCGCACGGGCCAGGGCCACCACTTGCACACCCGACTTGGCGTGCTCGGCATCGAGCGCTGCCGAGGTTTGCTCGGCCAGCTTCATGCCGCGCTCGATCACCTGTGGCGGTACAGGCTTGCGCGATTCGCAAGAGCGGCCCGCATGGGCCGGGGTGGCTGCCAGCAGCGCGGCCCCAGCGAAGAACACCATGCCCACCACGGCAGGGATGCGCTGTGCGGGGTCGCGGCCAAGGTTCAGGGCTTTCATCATCGCGCTGCTCCTCACAGGCGCTCGTTGTGCAGCAGCGCACGGCCGATGGCATTGGGTACGAAGGCAATGGCCTCACCCGCTGCCGACAGGATCACGCCCGTACCGATCACACTGCAGGTGACCACCGTGCCCACCGCGTAGGTCGAGCCCGCCACACCGCGGCCGATCACCTCCACACTGACCTGCGCACCGTCCGAGGCGCGCTCCAGCAAGTACACCGTGCCCACGGCCGAGGCCTCCACCGCCCGCACCGTCAGCACCGCGCCGCCCACCGACAACGCCGCCGGCACCGTCACGACCGCACCGGCGGCCGCCGAGGCCACCGACGCCGTGCCCACCACCGAGGCCACGGGCAACATCGACAGCACGGCAGAAGCCTCGCTCTGCGCACGGGCCGGTGCAGCGGCCACCAGGGCCACACACACCACCCCAGCCGCCAGCAGGGCGCGGGGCAGGCGGGCGGCAGAGCCCCACGAAGAAAACACGGCATTCATCATCATTCACTCCTCGGGGTACGGCCCGCCCACACCCCCAAGGTGCGGACCAGACCGGGTCGAAAGACCAGAAAGAACCAGAAAGAAATTCGTCCAGAAGGGCGGCGGATTGCCGCCTGCGCACACCGGGTGCGATCAGTTCACGTTGCTGCTCTGGGCGGCAGCGTGGGCCGCTTCGCGGCGGCCTTGCAGGCGGGCTTCGAGCAGGTCGGCCTCGTGGTGGTCGCGCAGCATCTTGGCGAGCGTAAAGGCGGTGGTGATGAGGTACAGCCAGCTCACGCCCAGAAACGCCTTGTAGGTCACGTTGATGTCCATGCTCAGCAGGCCCCAGCCCGTCAGGCCCATGGCCACCGCAAATCCACCCCACACCACCAGCTTCCACATGGGGGTGTCACCACCGCCACGGCGCGAGGCGCTTTCGCTGTCTCGCACAAACTTGGCCAGCACAAACGCGGCCGAGAGGCAGAACACATATCCCATCACCATGAACGCCTGCTCCAGCTGCTCGCCCGGCAGCCATGCCAGGCCCACGGCGCACAGAAAAACCGCGATGCCGAACGAGACCCACACCTGCAGCTGCCAGGCCTTGGTGTCACGCTGAACAACGATGGGAGAAGAAGACATTGCTGTGGTGCCCGGAGGGCGTTGGTTGAACACGGAACGAATGGTGCCCAGACGTAACTTGCGTGTCTGCATTGAACCGTAACAGTGGCCACCTGCAGGCCATCCGGTATCGTTTTACGATACTTTTTCTTAGAAAATGGGGTGCAAACCGTTGTTCATGCCCTACGCGGCCCTCGCCATGCACCTGCGCGACAGAGGCAGCAGGCACGGCCACAGAGAATGGCGGCCTCTCCGGGCAAGGCAACTTCTGCCTGCCCCCGGACCTTGCACTTTTGACGGACGGAACCCCACCATGACCAAACCTTTTGACCTCGTCGTCCACGGCGCCACCGGCTTCACCGGCCGCCTGGTGGTCGAGTACTTGCTGCAACGCTACCCCGCCGGCAGCGGCCTGCGCTGGGCCATGGGGGGCCGCAATGCCGACAAACTCGCCGCCGTGCGCGACGAAGTGGGCGCCCCGGCCGACACCCCGCTGGTCGTGACCGACACCAGCAACCCCGCCAGCCTGCAGGCGCTGATGGACGCCACGCGTCTGGTGCTGACCACCGTGGGCCCCTACCAGCTGTATGGCAACGAACTGGTGGCCGCCTGCGCCAAGGCCGGCGTGGACTATGTGGACCTGTGCGGCGAGCCTGCCTGGATGCGCCAGATGATCGACGCGCACGAAGCCGCCGCCAAGGCCAGCGGCGCGCGCATCGTGTTCTCGTGCGGGTTTGACTCCATTCCGTTCGACCTGGGCGTGTTCCTGCTGCAGAAGGAATTCCGCCACCGCTTCGGTCACCCCGCACCCCGCGTGCGCGGCCGGGTGCGCAAGATGAAGGGCACCTTCTCGGGCGGCACCGCCGCCAGCCTCAAGGCCACCATGGCGGCTGCCGCCAGTCAGCCCGGCGTGCTGGACCTGCTGAAAAACCCCTTCTCGCTGACCCCCGGTTTTGAAGGCCCGCGCCAGCCCTCGGGCAACAAGCCCATGGTGGACGAGGCCCTCGGCACCATGGGTGGCGATAGCGTCTGGGTCGCCCCGTTCGTGATGGCCGCCATCAACACCCGCAACGTGCACCGCTCCAACTTCCTGCTGCAGCACGCCTACGGCACCGACTTTGTCTACGACGAAATGCTCATCACCGGCCCCGGCGAAAAGGGCGAGGCCATCGCCAACGCGGTGGCGGGCGACAAGTCGCTGGGCTCGGACAAAGGCCCCAAGCCAGGCGAAGGCCCTTCGCGCGAAGAACGCGAGAACGGCTTTTACGACGTGCTGTTTTTGGGCACCGATGACGCAGGCCACACCCTGCGCGTGGGCGTGAAGGGCGACCGCGACCCGGGCTACGGCTCTACCTCCAAGATGATCACCGAGGCGGCCGTGTGCCTGCTGCAGGAAGCCACGGAAACGCCTGGCGGCATCTGGACCACCGCCCCGGCGATGGGCGACCGGTTGATCGCACGCCTGCAAGCCAATGCAGGGCTGAGCTTCGCGGTCGAGTCGGCGTAACGCTCTCAGAACTTCTTCACGGTCTGGTCCGTTTTCGCACCTTGCTGGTCCTGAAACGACCGGCTGGCGGCCTCCCCGATCCCAGAGAATGCAGGGCATGAACAATTCCCTGCGCCCCCGCGACCTCGCCCTGGCCCTGCTCGTCATCGTGGTCTGGGGCCTCAACTTTGCTGTCATCAAGGTGGGTGTGGCCGGGGTGCCCCCCCTGCTGCTGGGGGCGCTGCGCTACCTGCTGGCAGCCTTTCCGGCGCTCCTGTTTGTCAAGCCGCCCAAGGTGCCGCTGCGGCTGTACCTGCTGTACGGCATGACCATGGCCGTGGGCCAGTTTGCGCTGCTGTTCACCGCCATTCACATCGGCATGCCCTCGGGCCTGGCGTCGCTGGTGCTGCAGTCGCAGTCGTTCTTCACCCTGCTGCTGGCCGCGTGGTGGCTCCGCGAGAAGTGGCTGGGCAACCAGGTGGCAGGCCTCGCGCTGGCGGGCTGCGGGCTGGTGCTGATCGGCAGCGCGCATGGCGCCTCCATGCCGCTGGCAGGCTTTGCGCTCACGGTGGCAGCAGCGGCGATGTGGGGCTGCGGCAATATCGTCACCCGTGCGGTGGGACGGTATGGGCCGATGAACCAGTTTGCCTTCATCGTCTGGTCCAGCGTGGTGGCGCCGCTGCCGTTTGTGGCACTGTCAATGTGGCTGGACGGTCCTGCCACGGTGTGGGCCGCCGTGCAGCATCTGTCCTTCCAATCCATCGCCGCCGTCGCTTACATCGCGTGGATCTCGACCCTGCTGGGCTTCGGGCTGTGGACCTATCTGATGTCACGCTACCCCGTGAACCGCGTGGCGCCCTTCACGCTGCTGGTGCCGGTGGTGGGCCTGACCACGGGGTGGGTGGCGTTTGGCGAGCAGTTGCTGCCCGTGCACTTTGCGGGCGCTGGGCTCTTGATGGCAGGGCTGGTGGTCAACGTGTTTGGCGGCCCGGCCTGGGCGGCCATGATGGGGCGGCTGCGCGGCGCGCAGTAAACGGGCAGAGGCCGACCGCTACACCGCCAGCGGCAGCTCGGTGGTCGAGAGCACGTTGCGCAACACCATGAACGAGCGCACCTGGCGCACCCCGGGCAGGTAGAGCAGTTGCTCGGCGTGCAGCCGGTTGAAGCTGTCGTTGTCGCGCGTGCGCACCAGCATGAAGTAGTCGAACTCGCCGGTGACCACATGGCATTCCATGCAGCCGGACACCTTGGCGGCCGCCTTCTCGAACTCGGCAAACGACTCGGGCGTGGAGCGGTCCAGCACCACGCCAATCATCACCAGCATGCCCGCCCCCACGGCCTGGGGGTTGAGCAGCGCCACCACCTTGTCGATGAGCCCCAGGCGCCGCAGGCGCTCCACGCGGCGCAAGCAAGCGGGGGGACTCAGATGCACCTTCTCGGCCAGTGCGACGTTGGACAGCGACGCATCTCGTTGCAACTGCCGCAGGATGGCTTTGTCGGTGCGGTCCAGCTCGGCAGAGACATCGGCCTGTGGTGCATTCTTGGCACGAACTTTTGTTGCGCACATAAACAATCTAAAGAAATATTTTCGGCTTGCATTCTCTTTCAGAAAACTGAAACGCCGAAATTTTGACAATTTTTGCAACCACTTGATGCGCGTGTTTTTCTACGATGAAGGCACTGCAAGCCCCCCCGCTTGCGCCCCTTCTTCATCGACCGGAACACCGCCATGAACCTGCAGAAATTTGCTCGCCACCCGCTCACCTTTGGCCCCTCGCCCATCACGCCCCTCAACCGCCTGTCGGCGCACCTGGGCGGCAAGGTGCACCTGTATGCCAAGCGCGAGGACTGCAACTCGGGCCTGGCCTTTGGCGGCAACAAGACGCGCAAGCTCGAATACCTGATCCCCGAGGCGATTGCGGGCGGCTACGACACGCTGGTGTCGATTGGCGGCATCCAGTCCAACCAGACGCGCCAGGTGGCCGCCGTGGCCGCGCACCTGGGCATGAAGTGCGTGCTGGTGCAGGAGAACTGGGTGAACTACTCCGACGCGGTGTACGACCGCGTGGGCAACATCGAGATGAGCCGCATCATGGGCGCCGATGTGCGCCTGGACGCTGCGGGCTTTGACATCGGCATCCGCCCCAGCTGGGAGCAGGCCATGGACGACGTGAAGAAGGCGGGTGGCAAGCCCTTCCCCATTCCTGCCGGCTGCTCCGAGCACCCGTACGGCGGCCTGGGCTTCGTGGGCTTTGCCGAAGAAGTACGCCAGCAGGAAAAGGAGCTGGGCTTCCAGTTCGACTACATCGTCGTGTGCTCGGTCACGGGCAGCACGCAGGCGGGCATGGTGGTGGGCTTTGCGGCCGACGGCCGCGCGCGCAAGGTGATTGGCATCGACGCCTCGGCCAAGCCCGAGAAGACGCACGCGCAGATCCTGCGCATTGCCCAGAACACCGCCCAACTCGTCGAGCTGGGCCAGGAGCTGACCGCCGAGGACGTGATCCTGGACACCCGCTACGGCGGCCCCGAGTACGGTCTGCCCAACGAAGGCACGCTCGAAGCCATCCGCCTGTGCGCACGCCAGGAAGGCATGCTGACCGACCCGGTGTACGAAGGCAAGTCCATGCACGGCATGATCGACATGGTGCGCAAGGGCGAATTCCCCGAAGGCTCCCGCGTGCTGTATGCGCACCTGGGAGGGGTGCCGGCGTTGAACGCCTACAGCTTTCTTTTTCGCAACGGCTAAGCGCAATTCATTCATAGCCGAGCACTTCACAGACCTTGTAGGTCTTTCAGTGATTTGAGGAGGGGTAAGACCGTCGCGACGGGCCCATGTGGCTCTCTTCAAGCCCCCGAAGGGG
Organism: Acidovorax sp. Root70; assembly: GCF_001428225.1. Classification (NCBI taxonomy): domain Bacteria; kingdom Pseudomonadati; phylum Pseudomonadota; class Betaproteobacteria; order Burkholderiales; family Comamonadaceae; genus Acidovorax; species Acidovorax sp. Root70. The sequence continues at coordinate 155,342 of NZ_LMHQ01000032.1, read as the reverse complement.
TGGGCATATCAATACGATGCATCGGCTACGACCCCACTCCGGGTTACAGCCGGTAGCTTCGAGGGGTCTCAAGCGCTCAAGTGACGAAGTCTTGAAAGACCCGGGTGCTGCAAGATTGAGCAGGATCCGGCGTGACTGCCGGTCCCGGTAGATCAAACCCACCGAGCACGCCTGACGCCCCAAAAGCCGAACAGCATAAGCCCCGCAAGCACTGCCAGCGCCCAGTTGCTCAAAGTTGGAATGCCTTGCGCCGAGGAAAGAATGAGTGGCACTACTGGGTCGTTGATAACGCCATCCGCTCCAGTGAAGGTATCGTCACCCAACCCGTTATCGGTTATGTCGTAACTCACCGTATTGCCAGCGATCACCATATTGTTCGGCGTGTACCAGACTGTCGCGCCAGAAGACGTCGGCGTCTTTCCATACTTGCGTGCTGTGCGCCCCGCTAAATCTGGCCAAGTAACCGCAACGCGAACAGTTTCACCTGCGGTACAACCCGTGAGTCTGATTTTGAGACCGCCATATGGAGCAACACCTCCGTCAAATAAAGGAGGGGTAAACGCAACCGTATTGGTCGTATCAATAGCGCAGCTCGCACTCCCGCTCACGATTTGAGCGGATACCGTGCCACCGCCAACCGCTGTTGTGATTGCCCCTGTTTGCCGGACCACATAGGTGAATTGGTCTGACGCGCTCGTGGCGCTGGTGCCGCCGGTGGTCGTCACGCGCACATCCACCGTGCCCGTCCCTGCAGGGGCTGTGGCGGTGATCTGCGTGGCTGAGTTCACAGTAAAGCCCGTGGCTGGTGCCGCACCAAAACTCACCGCCGTCGCACCCGTGAAGTTCGTGCCCGTGATGGTCACTGACGTGCCGCCTCCTGTTGGACCTGCTGTCGGCGAGATCGACGTGACCGCAGGCGCTGCGACATAGGTGAACTGGTCCGCTGCGCTGGTCGCGCTGGTACCACCAACTGTTGTCACGCGCACATCCACCGTGCCCGTCCCCGCAGGGACTGTGGCGGCGATCTGCGTGGCTGAGTTCACAGTAAAGCCCGTGGCTGGTGCCGCACCAAAACTCACCGCCGTCGCACCCGTGAAGTTCGTGCCCATGACGGTCACCGACGTGCCGCCTCCTGTTGGACCTGCTGTCGGCGAGATCGACGTGACCGTAGGCGCTGCGACATAGGTGTACTGGTCCGCTGCGCTGGTCGCGCTGGTACCACCAACTGTTGTCACCCGCACGTCCACCGTGCCCGCACTGCCTGCCGGCGCCGTGGCCGTAATCTGCGTGGCCGAGTTGACGGTGAAGCCTGTGGCCGCCGTCGCGCCAAAGGTCACCGCCGTTGTCCCAGCGAGGTTTGTCCCCGTGACAATCACCGACGTCCCACCTGTGATTGGCCCCGCCGTAGGCGAGATCGACGTGACCGTGGGCGCTGCCACGTAAGTGAACTGATCCGCTGCGCTGGTCGCGCTGGTACCACCAACTGTTGTCACTCGCACGTCCACCGTGCCCGCACTGCCTGCCGGCGCCGTGGCCGTAATCTGCGTGGCCGAGTTGACGGTGAAGCCCGTGGCCGCCGTCGCGCCAAAGGTCACCGCCGTCGTACCACTCAGGTTCGTGCCCGTGATCGTGACCGTGGTCCCGCCCACGCTCAGGCCACTCGTCGGCGAGATCGACGTGACCGTGGGCGCAGGCACGTAAGTGAACTGGTCCGCTGCACTGGTCGCGCTGGTGCCACCAACTGTTGTCACGCGCACGTCCACCGTGCCCGTTCCCGCCGGCGCTGTCGCAGTCACTTGCGTGGCCGAGTTGACGGTGAAGCCCGTGGCCGCCGTCGCGCCAAAGGTCACTGCCGTCGCAGCACTCAGGTTCGTGCCCGTGATCGTGACCGTGGTTCCGCCAATTGCGGGACCCGCCGTGGGTGATATCGATGTCACTGTGGGCGCTGCCACGTAAGTGAACTGGTCCGCTGCACTGGTCGCGCTGGTACCACCAACTGTTGTTACCCGCACGTCCACTGTGCCCGTTCCCGCTGGCGCCGTGGCCGTAATCTGCGTGGCCGAGTTGATGGTGAAGCCCGTGGCCGCCGTCGCGCCAAAGGTCACCGCCGTCGCACCCGTGAAGTTCGTGCCCGTGATGGTCACCGACGTGCCGCCTCCTGTTGGACCTGCTGTCGGCGAGATCGACGTGACCGTGGGCGCTGGCACGTAAGTGAATTGATCCGCTGCGCTGGTCGCGCTGGTGCCGCCCGTGGTCGTCACGCGCACATCCACCGTGCCCGTCCCTGCGGGGGCAGTGGCGGCGATCGAGGTGGCTGAGTTCACAGTAAAGCCCGTGGCTGCTGCCGCACCAAAACTCACCGCCGTCGCACCCGTGAAGCTCGTGCCCGTGATGGTCACTGACGTGCCGCCTCCTGTTGGACCTGCTGTCGGCGAGATCGACGTGACCGCAGGCGCTGCGACATAGGTGTACTGGTCCGCTGCGCTGGTCGCACTGGTACCCCCAGCTGTTGTCACGCGCACGTCCACCGTGCCCGCACTGCCTGCCGGCGCCGTGGCCGTAATCTGCGTGGCCGAGTTGACGGTGAAGCCCGTGGCCGCCGCACCACCAAAGACCACGGATGTCGTGCCCGAGAAGCCACTCCCAGTGATAACCACAGTGGTCCCGCCAGCTACTGGGCCCGCCGTAGGCGAAATGGATGTCACTGTGGGCGCTGCCACGTAAGTGAACTGGTCCGCTGCACTGGTCGCGCTGGTACCACCAGCTGTTGTCACGCGCACGTCCACCGTGCCCGCACTGCCTGCCGGCGCCGTGGCCGTAATCTGTGTGGCCGAGTTGACGGTGAAGCTCGCTGCCGCGGCACCAAAAGTCACAGCGGTTACCCCAGTGAAGTTCGTTCCGGTAAGGACTACCGGAGTTCCGCCAGAAGTTGGTCCACTCGTCGGTGAGATGGACGTAATCGTCGGTCCAGGCAACGCAATTGTGATGGCGAAAGAAGTATTCGTTGTTCCAGAAGAAGTGCAACTCCCTAGAGAACTACTGCAATCGCTCGCATACCAGAGCGTGATGGTGTCGCTTCCCGGACTTGTCTGGGAATCAAGGCGGATGGTGTACTCAGGGAAGTCAACCCCACTGCCAACTGGAAGTAGGGTGTATGTTGCCTTGCTAGTGGAAATGCTCAGATTCGTCGGCGACGCAGCAGATGTTCCTGCTATTGGGAAGTAAGTGGAGGCAATGACATTCGGATTGCCTCCCCCTGCCGCCTGTCCGTATAGGCCCCAGCGGACTACATCATTTGTCAGACAGAGGCCAACCGCGTTAGGGGCCCCGGTTCCCGCAATGGCAACGCTAGTACCAGTGGTGGAACCCGACGTGTAGTTGCAAGCGGCTTGTGCACCAGCGATGCATCCCAAGCCCAACCCCAACACGGCTAACCACCGCAAAGCCGCCTGCGAACGCCGTGCCCATGAGATACCGCACACAAGAAAGACTAAACCTACTGCGCCAAAGAATGAAATCGCCATAGCCCCCCCGAACTGCCTACCGGCTGTTGAAAGAATTTTTTATGCGCATGATATGTCCTGTTGCAGCAGTCCAGCGACTCGACCATGCAAGCTCTCCGGGGTGACGAGGAGTGACTGAACAGGCGCCCCCACATTCAGCCCCACGCGGCTGTAGAAGCCCCGGCGGAACGGCCGCACCATCGCGCCGCCTTTTTCAATGCGGCTGAAGTACGAGCCCCACAGGTTGGTCAACGCCATGGGGATCACCGGCGCCTCGACACCCTCGGCCTTCGCCCGTTCGATGATCTTCATGATGCCGCCCTTGAACTCCTGCAGCTGCCCGTCCTTGGTGATTCCACCCTCGGGGAAGATGGCAAGCAAGTCGCCCTCGCGCAGCACCTGGGCAGCACGGTCGAAAGCCGCTTCATAGGTCTTCGGGTCTTCCTTGTACGGCGCAATCGGGATGGCCTTGGCCAGGCGGAAGAGCCAGCCCAGCACCGGCACGCGGAAGATGCGGTGATCCATCACGAAGTAGATGGGGCGCGGGCTGGCGGCCATGAGCAGCACGGCATCCACAAAGCTCACGTGGTTGCACGCCAGGATGGCCGCGCCGGTGGACGGCAGGTTTTCATCGCCCTGCACCTTGAAGCGGTACACGAACCGGGAAGACACCCACGCGATGAAGCGCAGCAGGTATTCAGGCACCAGCATGAAGATGTAGAACGCCACCACGGCGTTGGCCAGGCCGGTGAACAGGAAGATCTGCGGCACCGTGAAGCCCGCGCCCAGCAAGGCGCCGGCGATGAGCGAGCTGCCGATCATGAACAGCGCGTTCAGAATATTGTTGGCCGCGATGATGCGTGCGCGGTGTGTGGGCTGGCTGCGCATCTGGATCAGCGCGTACATGGGTACGCTGTACAGGCCCGCGAACAGGCTGAGCAGCGCTAGGTCCAGCATCACGCGCCAGTGGGCGCCCTGGGCCACGAAGGCGGCCAGGCCCATGATCTCGGACGGCGGCAGGCTGCGCGACGCGAAATACAGGTCGATGGAGAACACGCTCATGCCGATGGCGCCCAGCGGCACCAGGCCGATCTCGACATGGCGGCGCGACAGCACCTCGCACAGCAGCGAGCCCACACCAATGCCGATGGAGAACACCACCAGCAGCAGCGAGGCCACCTGCTCGTTGCCATGCAGCACGTTCTTGGCCAGGCTGGGGAACTGGCTCAGGAACACCGCGCCAAAGAACCACATCCAGCTGATGCCCAGCAGCGAGCGGAACACCACCACGTTCTCGTGTGCCAGCTTGAGGTTGCGCCAGGTTTCGGTGAAGGGATTCCAGTTGATGGTGAGGCCTGGATCAGTGGCGGGCACGGACGGAATGAACTGCGCCACGGCGCGCCCAATCAGTGCAGCCACCACACAGGCCACGGCCACGGTGGTGTGACCGATGCCCGGGATGGCCACCAGCAAACCACCGGCCACATTGCCCAGCAAGATGGCCACAAACGTGCCCATCTCGACCATGCCATTGCCGCCTGTGAGCTCGCGCTCGTTGAGCACCTGGGGCATGTACGCAAACTTGACGGGGCCGAATAGCGTGGAGTGCACGCCCATCAAGAAGGTGCACAGCAGCAAGATGGGAATGTTGCCTGCGATGAAGCCCACGGCCGCCACCAGCATGATGGCGATCTCCAGGTTCTTCACGAAGCGGATCATCTTCGTCTTGTCGTACTTGTCGGTGAGCTGGCCCGATGTGGCCGAGAACAGCAGGAACGGCAGGATGAACAGCGCGCCGATCACCAGCCCCGCCATCGCGGGCGGCAGCCAGTCCACACTGAGCTGGTAGGTCACCATCACCGTGAAGGCGAACTTGAAGAGGTTGTCGTTGGCCGCACCCGAAAACTGCGTCCAGAAAAACGGTGCAAAGCGCCGCTGGCGCAGGAGGGCAAACTGGTTCGGGTCCTCGTGCGTGGGTGCGGGGGCCACGCTGGTGGAGGCGGTGTCGGGGCTCATGCGTTTCTCCTCGTTTCCGATGGGTTGGCTTGTTGGAATTTTCCGGACCTGCGCTTCATGCGCCGGATCTGCGGGCGACACCCACGGCGTGGGCGCCATTCTGCCCGGACGGCATGACCCGCGGCATCACCGCCGCGTCACTGTGGCGCAAAGCCACCAGCGAGCCCAATGCCGCCATCACGGGCCAAGCCGCGCCTGCCGCCAGCACATGCTTGAGGCTGTGGCCCGACACCCATCCACCTGTGGCCTCGAACACCGAGTGGTCTGCCGCCTCCAGCAGCTTGGCCAGGGCATACAGCACCACCACCACGCCCAGGTGCAGAGCCAGCCCGCCGACGCGGCGCGGCAGGCATGCCAGCACCAGTACCACCAGCAGACCACCCAGTTGCACCACGGCCCACGGCAGCAGGTTGCCGTTGTGCATCCACGCCCATACGGCCAGTGGCCCCGCCAGCAGCACCGCGCCTGCAGCGGCCACGCCTGCCCGCGCGCTCACCCGGCTGGCCGCCGCCAGGCCCAGCAGTCCCGCAAAGGGCAGCACCATGCCCAGGCGGTCCCACAGCAGGCCCGCATCCTGTGGTTGCCAGTGGTAGAGCACCGAACCTGCAGCGGTGCACAGCAGCCCGCCAAAGAACAGGGCCGCCAGTGCACGGGAGGTGGCGTCCAGCGTGGCCGACGGCACACGGCGCAGCACCCACCAACCCCATGCACCCGCGAAGGCAAAGGCCAGGTTGCTCAACACATCCAGCGCACAGGGAATGCCCCACAACGTGCGCTGGTCGGCAAAGTCATGCTGGTGCGCACTGGCGGGCAGCACCGGGCCGAACAGCGCCAGGGCGAGCAGCGCGGCCGCGCCCAGCAGCAAGCCGGTTTCGGCACCCGACAGGCGCGGCAGCCCTGCCAGGGCGCGCGAACGAAGGAGAGTCACAGGGGAAGAAGACATCACACACACCATGGAAAGTGAACGATGCCGCGCAGTGTGGGCAGCGGCCCCATCGGCCGCCCCAAAAAGTCGCGCAAGGGGCTACCCATGCACCTTCGGGTATTGATAATCGATACCCAGGAGCCCCCTCACCATGAGCACGACCGCCGACCTCGTCACCGCCCTGAAAAAAGAACTCAAGACCGCGCAGATGACCTACGCCGACCTGGCGCAGGCGCTGGGCATGGCCGAGTCCAGCGTCAAGCGCATGCTGGCCAAGGGCGACATGCCGCTGTCGCGCATCGACGCCATCTGCCGCGCGCTGGCGCTGGACTTTGCCGACCTGGCGCGGCGCGTGGCGGACGAGCAGCCCTTGCTGAAAGAGCTGACCCACGAGCAGGAAAAAGCTGTGGTGGCCGACAAGAAGCTGCTGCTGATGGCGATCTGTGTGCTGAGCCAGTGGACGCTGGAGCAGGTGACCGGCTACTACCGCCTGACCGAGGCCGAAGGCATCAAATACCTGGCGCAGCTGGACCGCATCGGCATCATCGAGCTGCGGCCGCTGAACCGCTACCGCCTCAAGCTGGCCAAGACCTTTCGCTGGCGCCCACATGGCCCGGTGATGAACTACTTCCGCGACCACGCGCTGCTGGATTACTTTGCAGGCGGCTTTGATGGCTCGGGCGAAGGCGTGCTGCTGGTGCACGGCAACATCAGCCGCAGCCTGGCGCCCGCGTTCATGGAGCGCATGCAGCGCGTGGCGCAGGACTTTGCCCAGCAGCACCTGGCCGACCAGAAGCTGCCCGACCGCGAGCGCGAGGGCTACACCCTGCTGCTGGCGATGCGCAGCTGGGAGTTCGAGGCGTTTGCCAGCATGCGGCGGTAAGCCTCCCGCCGATTTCGCAGCCCCTGCAATCGGCGGCCGTCGCCGCGAGTCAACGGCGGCCGGGGATCGCCCGCAGTGGCCTTTCCACAGATGCGGGAGCAGGCCGCAGACCCATGGGATCGCATTCAATCACTATCTTTTTGATAGCTACCAGCGCATGAAATACATGCGCTTGGGGCTAAAAACGCCTCAAAACCCCTGCTTGCGCCTGCCAAGAGGTGGCTTGACGCCACAAACAGAAATAACTATTCTTTAAATTGCAAATTCAACCAATTTAAGAATAGTCAAATGAAAACCACCCGCCAGCAGCAAGACGCCACGCGCCGCCAGATCGTGGCCAGCGCGGTGGACCTCATGACCCGCCAGGGCTTTGACGGCACGACGATGAAAGACATCGCGCGCGCCGCCGGCATTGGCGACGCCACGATCTACAAATACTTCCCCACCAAGGATCGCATCGTGCTGGGCTACCTGGACGACGTGGCCCACCAGGCGCTGGCCGACACGCTGCAGACGCCGGGCTTTGCGGGCTACGCCCTGCAAGAAAAGCTGCAGCGCCTGACCGATGCCGTGCTGGAGCGCCTGCTGGCCGACCGCGAGTTTGTGGCCCAGGTACGCGGCCTGGCGCGGCGCTCGCCGCTGTCGATGCTGGCCGAGCCGCTGGCCGCGCGCCAGAGCCTGCGCGAGGCGGTGGCAAGCTTTCTGGAAGCGGCCGAGGCCAGCGGCGAGATCGAGCCCTGCGACTTCAAGGGCCTGGCGGGCGGGCTGTACACCGACTACCTGGCCGGGGTGGTGACGTATTGGCTGGCCGACACCTCCGACGAATTTGCCGACACCACCCAGCTGGTGGACCTGTCGCTGGGCGTACTGGTGCAGGCGCTGCGCGGCGGGCTGGTCAACCGCGTGCTGCAACTGGGCGGCTTTGTGCTGCGCAGCCAGATGGCCCGCATGGTGCAACACGGCAGCGGCCTGATGGGCATGCTGCACATGGCCCAGCAGGCCATGGCCAGCGCGCCTATGGATCGCGCCCCTGCGCACACCGCAGCCGCCGCCTCATCCACTGCATCACAGCCTTCTGAGTCGCCCCGCAAGCCCAGCAAAACCGGTAAGCCACGCCAACCACGTGCAACACCCAAAGCCGCCAGCCCCGCACCCGCCGCAAAGCCCGCAGCCACGCCACGCAAGAGGAAGTCCGCATGACCGCCGCCCCCACTGTGCGCGAGATCCCTGTGCCCGCGGGCACTGCCATCCACGCCACCCTGCCCGGCGCCCAGTTTTTTGACGCTTACGAAGTGGCTGACGACCACCCCGCACAGAACGCCCTGCAAACTTGGCTGGACGTTGTAGCCCGCACCCCGCGCTGGACGCAGCAGCTCATGGCCGTGCGCAACAAGCTGGTGCGGCTGGTGGGCCTGAAGGACCTGGGGCAACTGCACGACGGCCATCCGCCCGCCAGCGGCCGCTCTCCACGCGATGCCCGCAGCTACCGCGTGGGCGACCGTGTGGGCATCTTCCTGATCCGGCACCTGAGCGATACCGAAGTCGTGATGGGCCAGGACGACAAGCACCTGGACGTACAGGTGTCGCTGACCAAACAGGGGCAGCAAGGCACGGCCCCAGCCACCGTCGTGGTCAGTACCGTGGTGCACATCCACAACGCCCTGGGCCACGCTTACATGGCCGTCATCACGCCCTTTCACCGCCGCATCGTGCGAGCCATGATGCAGCGCCTGGCAGACCATGGCCCGCACTGACGCCCCGCGCACCAGCAAGCTGGCCCGCAGCGCCATCACGGGGCTGGCAGCGGCGCGCATTGGCATGGCCGAGCTGGGGCACCGTGTGCGCACACCCACGGCCCAGGCGCAGGCCAAGCACGAAGCTGCGATGGGCCGCATCCTGTTTGGCGCGCTGGGGCAGCTGCGCGGCTCGGCGCTCAAGGTGTCGCAGTTGCTCAGCATGCACCCGGGCCTGCTGCCCGACCGGGTGCGCAGCGAGCTGGCACGCGCCCACCACCAGGCCCCGCCGCTCAACCGCGCACTGGTGGGCCGCGTGTTCCGCCAGGCCTTCGGGCAGGAGCCGGAGGCGCTGTTCGACCAGTTCGAGCCCACCGCGTTTGCCGCCGCCAGCCTGGGCCAGGTGCACCGCGCACAGCTCGCAGGCCACGGCACGGTGGCCGTGAAGGTGCAGTACCCCGGCATTGCCGCCACCATCGCCAGCGACGTGCAGCTGATGCGCGCCGCGCTGCGCGCACTGGCCCACACCGACATGCCGCTGCCCACCGATGCCGTGCTGAACAGCGTGATGACCGAGATCGAGGCCACCCTGCTGCGCGAGGTGGACTACCTGCAGGAGGCCGAGCAGCTGCAATGGTTTGCCCAGCATGCCGCGCAGCCGGGCGTGGTGATGGCGCAGCCCATCCTCTCGCACACGCGGGCCCAGGTGCTCACGCAGCAATTCTTGCCCGGGCTACCGTTGCAGGCCTGGCTGGCCACACAGCCACCGCAGGCGCTGCGCGACCAGGCCGGGCAGCACCTGTGGGACTGGTTCATGCACTGCATCTTTGTGCTGGGGCGGGTGCATGCCGACCCGCACCCGGGCAACTTTCTGTTCGCGCCCGATGGCACGGTGGGCGTGCTGGACTTTGGCTGCACGCGCGCCCTGCCCAGCGCATTCAGGGCGCAGGTGGTGCACGCGTGGTCTGCCCTGCTGCGCAACCCCACCGACCCCACGCGCAACGCGCAGGTGCTGCAGGCCTACCAGGCGCTGGGGCTCTTGAGCAAGGACCTGACCGTGCAGGCCTACGCCACCGAACTCGCCCCTGCCCTCGCCGAGATGCAGGCATGGCAGATCGAGCCCTTCACCCAGCCGGTGTTTGACTTTGGCACCAAAACACCGCCGCCCATCACACCCAGCCAGCACCAGCGCGTGCTGGGCCAGCACCTGGCCCAGATACCCGGCGAGATGCCCGCGTTCGAGCGCATGTGGATGGGGCTGATGCACCTGCTGACGCAGCTGGGTGCGCGGGTGCATACCCGGGCCCACGATGTACTGACCATTCACCCATGACCAATACCGCACTGACCCTTGCCGCCTCCGGGCTGGCCCTGGTGGGCATGGCCCATTCCGTGCTCGGAGAAGCCCTGCTGTTTCGTAGCCTGCGTTCGCGTGCCGGCCCCAGGTCGCCCACCGCGACGCGGCTGGTGCTGCGCACTTCCCATCTGCGCATCCTCTGGGGCACCTGGCATGTGGCCTCGGTGCTGTGCTGGGCACTGAGCGCCCTGCTCTGGCGCCTGGGTACCGCGCCCTGGGACGCAGCACTGGGCGCCTGGGTGGCCGATGTAGCGGGTATCGCCACCCTGGCCAGCGGCCTGCTGGTGTTTGGCGCCACCCGCGGCAGACACCCGGCCTGGTGTGCGCTGCTGGTGATTGCGGCGCTGGTGTGGTGGCGATGATGCGGGCCACAGGTTGCCTGCCGCAGGTGTGACAAAAGTCACGCGGCGGCCGCGTGTCTGCGAGATCGGCAACACACCTTCACAAAGCTTCGCAATTGGACTACACGGGCTTGACGCAGCCTGCGCACCATGAAGTCTCCGGTTCCGCAAGGAATCACTTCTGAGGAGAACCCTATGGCCCGCAAAGCACTTGCCGCTGTGTCCATCGCCCTGCTGTCGTTGGGCGCCGCAAGCGCGGCGCAGGCGCAGACCAGCGCCACCGTCGTCATCCAGGCTGGCACGCCCGTCTATCAGCAACCCGCTCCGGTGCTCGTGCAGTACCAGGCACCGCCCCCACCCCGCTACGAGGTGGCGCCCCACCCGCGCCGCGGCATGGTGTGGGTGCCCGGCCACTGGGAGTGGCGCGGCCACCGCCATGTGTGGATGCAGGGCTACTGGGTGAAGGCCCGCCCGGGCTACCACTACCGCGAGCCCCGCTGGGTCGAGAACGGCGGCCGCTGGGACATGCAGCGCGGCGGCTGGGACCGCGATGGCGACGGTGTACCGAACCGCCACGACCGTGACCGCGACGGAGACGGTGTGCCCAACCGCTATGACCAGCGCCCGGACAACCCGTACCGCCGCTAAGCCCCCTCGGTCACCCCGCTGCGCAAGGTGGGGGCCTGCGCCACCGCACGGCCCCACCGGCGCAGACCCGCTGACAAATGCCCACGCGCCCATCGGCAACGATGGGCCCCAAGGCGCAATACCCGGCCCCCTCTGGCTCCACGGGCACCCCCCTTACCGCCTGAGCCAGGGCCCCTACCACCAGGAGTTTCACCATGACCACCACTTCCCTTTTTAGCCAGACCCTCACCGCCTCGGCACTTGCCCTGGCGGCCCTGCTGGGCACCACGGCCCCGGCACAGGCACAGGTCGCCACCCAGACCACCGTCATCGTTCAGCCGGGCGTCGTCATCCCAGCTCCGCCACCGCCCCGCCGCGAGGCCGTCCCGCACGCCCGCAGGGGCCAGGTGTGGGTGCCCGGCTACTGGGACTGGCGGGGCCACCGCCACGTGTGGGTGCAAGGCCACTTTGAAAAAGTACGGCCCGGCTACCGCTACCGTGCCCCTCAGTGGGACCAGCGCGATGGTCGCTGGGAGCTGCATCGGGGTGGCTGGGACCGCGATGGCGATGGCATCGTCAACCGCAACGACCGGGACCGCGATGGCGACGGCGTGCCCAACCGCCGCGACCACCAGCCTGACAATCCGCGCCGCAACTGATCGACGCACCGCTGGCGAGGCAGGGCGCAAGGCCCTGCGCACTTAGCGCAGGTGCAACACCGCCCGCCCCAGGCCCGGAAACTCGGCCACCACCTCGGAACCCGGCGCCACCAGCACCGTGCCTGTGCACGAGCCTGTGGTCACCCACTGCCCCGCACGCAGCCCCCCCAGGCTGCGTGCGCCTTCGTTGGCCAGCCACACCAGCAGGCGCAGCGGGTCGCCCGCCGGGTTGCCCCAGGCGGCATGCTGCACGGCCGCCGACCCGTTCACGGACAGCGTCACTCCTTGCACCAGGGGCTGGACCGCTCCCACAGCGTCTGTGCCGGACCCCACGATCAGCGCCCCATGGCAGGCCTGGTCGGCCAGGCGACTCCACTCGCCCTGCTGCGCCCAAGCGGCAAAGCGTGTGTCGCAGACCTCGATGGCGGCACGCACCGACACCACGGCCGCCAGCACTTCGGCAGCGCTGTAGGGCTCTGTGCGGACAGGCAGATCGGCGCCCAGTGCATAGACCCACTCTGCCTCCACCCCCATCACCGCAAAGTCTGCGGCAGACACAGACACGGGCTGCTCGGCCTGCGCCACCCACACCGAATCGCGGGTGAGCGCCGCGCGCGCGGGCGGGGCCAGGGGCGATGCGGCGCCCACCTTCCAGCCGGCGATCTCACCGCGCGCGCGCACCACGGCGTCCTGCACGGCGTAGGCCTCGGCCGCATCGCGCGGACGCAGGGCAGCAGGGAAATCCAGCGGGCGGGGAGTGCGCCCTTCCCGGGCTTGGGTGATGACGGCGGCGCTGGCGACTGGGTCCAAAGCGGTGGGGGACATGGCAAAACTCTCCGTGGTGCAAGGGGTCGGCGGGATTATCGGCACCTTCCACGGTGCCACGCCCCGCTGCATCAGCAACGATTGCGCCCCATTAGCCGCCGGAGTCGATCCTGCGCACAGGCTTGCCCCCTAGAATCGGCCTCGCAGGAGAGCACGGCAGCCACCGGCCGCCGCTGCACCGAAGGCGCAAACTCCCATACACGCTCAGGTCCCGTACTGCACCATTCATCAAAGCCGTCTGGAGAGCCGCCTCGCGCAACGCGAAGCGCACCGAAGGAGCAAGCCGCAGCCCGGGTGGGTGGCGGTGAATCTCTCAGGTACCAAGGACAGGGGGAGCGGCAGCTAGGGCATTCATGCGCCAGCTGCACGCTATCGAATTCATAGCTGTCAGCGCATATTGTTCTAGCGCCAGAGCCCAGAAAGGCTTTGAAAATCATGCGCGTGATCGTTTTGGGCGCCGGCTTGCTCGGCGTGACTTCGGCTTATTTCCTCTCTCAACTGGGTCACGAGGTGACCGTCATCGACCGCCAGGGCTCCCCCGGCGCCGAGACCAGCTTTGCCAACGGCGGCCAGATCTCGGTGAGCCACGCCGAGCCCTGGGCCAACCCCAGCGCACCGCTCAAGGTGCTGCAATGGCTGGGCAAGGAAGATGCGCCCCTGCTCTTCCGTCTGCGCGCCGACATGCGGCAGTGGCTGTGGGGCCTGTCCTTCCTGCGCAACTGCACGCCCGCGCGCACGCGCCATAACATCGAGCAGATCGTGCGCCTGGGCACCTACAGCCGCGACACGCTGCAGCAGCTGCGCACGGCCACCGGCATCCACTACGACCAGCGCACACAAGGCATCCTGCACTTCTATACCAACCAAAAGGAGTTTGACGGCGCGCTGGCCCCGGCCGAGCAGATGCGCGCGCTGGGCTGCGAGCGCCAGGTCATCAGCGCTGACGAGGCCGTGCGCATCGAGCCTGCGCTGGCCCACATCCGCCCGCAGCTGACCGGTGCCACCTACACGGCAGAAGACGAATCCGGCGACGCCAACCAGTTCACGCGCGAGTTGGCCAAGCTGTGCGAAGCGGCGGGCGTGCAGTTCCGCATGGGCCACCACATCACCGCGCTGCGCGAGGTGGCAGGCCGTATCGACCATGTGGAAGTGACCAATGCCGAAGGCCGCTTCGAGCGCGTGCGCGGCGATGCGTTTGTGCTGGCCATGGGTTCGTTCAGCCCGCTGCTGGCGCAGCCGCTGGGCATCCAGTTGCCCATCTACCCGGCCAAAGGCTACTCGGTGACCATGCCGGTGAAGGACGCGTCCAAGGCGCACCAGGTGAGCCTGACGGACGACGAGTTCAAGCTCGTGTTCTCGCGCTACACCAGCGAACGGGGCGATGACCGTCTGCGCATCGCAGGTACCGCCGAGCTGAACGGCTATGACCGCCACCTGAACCAGGTGCGCTGCGAGGCCATCGTGCGGCGCGTGGAGCAACTCTTCCCCGGTGCGGGCGACACCACCCAGGCGCAGTTCTGGAGCGGCCTGCGACCCGCCACGCCCAGCAATGTGCCGCTGATCGGCAAGACGAAAGTGGGCAACCTGTTCCTCAACACCGGCCACGGCACGCTGGGCTGGACCCACGCCTGCGGCTCTGGCAAGGCGCTGGCCGACATCGTGAGCGGCCGCGTGCCCGAGGTGGACTTTGCGTTCCAGGGTTTGCTAGGGCGTGCGGCGGGAGCAACGCTGGTGCCTTCGCGCACAGCGGCCTGAAGCATCGCGCGGTTGTAGCGAGGGAGCGCTGCAACCGACGCGAAAGCCTGCGCCTACTTGGCCGCGCCCGTGGCGTGCGCCACAAACTGCGCCACAGCTTGCATGTCCTTCTCGCTCATGCGCTCGGCATAGGACGGCATCACGCCGATGCCCGCCTTGAGCGCTCGTAGAACGCGGCCGGCGTCGGGCTTCAGCTCATCCAGCACCGGGCCCACCTGGCCCTCGGCACCGGCAGCCTGCAGCGTGTGGCACACGGCGCAGGCGGGCTGGGTCTTGGTAAACAGCTCCTTGCCGCGCGCCAGTTCGGCCGGGTCGGCGGCCCAGGCCGACACACAGGCGCCAGCGGCCCACAACGCCGCTGCGACGCGGCGCGCTCGGTTCAATCTACCCATGTCAGGCGACGGTCACGGTGACAGCGTGGTCGCGCCAGCTGGCGTTGTTGTAGCCGCCCAGGTTTTCTTCGCGCTGCTCGGCCTGCACATTGCCTGCCGTGTCGGTGGCGCGGCTCGCCAGCACATGGGAGCCCGCCTCCAGGCGCATGGGCAGCGCAAACTGCCGCCAGGCAAACGGCCCCAGGTCGGGGCCGATGAGCTTGGCCGCCTGCCAGGTCTTGCCGCCGTCGGCCGACACCTCCACGCCCTTGATGGCGCGCGTGCCCCCGAAGGCCACGCCATGCACCAGCACCTGGCCGGGCTTGAGCGCGCCCTTGTCGGCCAAGGGGCCGTTGATCCACGACTTCACGCCCATCTCCCACACCGAAGGCTGGTCGGGGCTGGCCTTGCTGCCGGGCGGCGACATGCGATAGCCGTGCGACATGATGCGTGCCTGCGACTGAGCGCTGCCGAAGGCCACACGCTTGACGTACTTGATGTTGTTCACACCCTGGTAGCCAGGCACCACCAGCCGCAGCGGGCCACCATGTGCCAGCGACAGCGGCTCGCCATTCATCTCCCAGGCGAGCAGCGCGTCGTCCATCGCCTTCACGGGCACCGAGCGCTCCACCAGCACCGTGAGCGGGTCCACCCCCTCGGGCAGCTTCTCGCCGCCTGTGCCGGTCAGGTAGGTTGCGCCGTCGGCCAGCCCGCCCAGGGCCGCCACCACGTTGCGCAGCGGCACGCCGCTCCAAACCACGCAGCCCGCGGCGCCCACCGACCAGGGCGTGCCGCTGGGCTTGCTGGGAAAGAAGCCCCGGCCGTTGCCCGAGCACTGCAGCACGGTGGCCACGGTCTCCACGCCCAGCGTCTTGAGCTCAGCCAGCGTGAGGCTGCGCGGGCTCTTCACCCCTTCGACGGAGACCATCCATGCGTCACGGTTGTCGAGGATGGCGGCATCGGGCGCAGGCAGGTTGTTGCGCACGTACAGCTGGTTGGACGGCGTGATGACGCT
Organism: Acidovorax sp. Root70; assembly: GCF_001428225.1. Classification (NCBI taxonomy): domain Bacteria; kingdom Pseudomonadati; phylum Pseudomonadota; class Betaproteobacteria; order Burkholderiales; family Comamonadaceae; genus Acidovorax; species Acidovorax sp. Root70. The sequence continues at coordinate 139,332 of NZ_LMHQ01000032.1, read as the reverse complement.
GGTGCCGAAAGCGGAGCGCCGGGTTTCCAGGGTGCTGCTGCTGTGCACGATCAGTGCGTCCGGCGACTTCCACCCTGCATAGGCGGGCAGCGGCTTGGCTGCGGGGGCGGCGGCTTGCTGGGCGCGCGCACTGCCCGTCCATCCGGCCAGGCCCAGCGCGCTCAAGGCGGCAGCACTTCCGGCCAGCATGTGGCGGCGCGGCAGGGTCATCGAATCTTTCATGCGAACGTCTCCAAAGAGTGGGGTGGACAAAACCTTTCGCCCCCGATTCCCCTCGCAAGCGCAGGGCATCGGGCCAGCCCGCATTCTGTGCGGCAGCCCCTCTCACCGCACGTTCGGCGTCGTTAGCAGAAGTAACAAAAACAAAACATCGGAAACATTCGTACGCAGGTGCGGAGGCCGTGGGCATATTCGCGCTTTGTTGTGGGGAGAAGAAAAAGCGCTATGAACATCATCAAAAAACGATCCTGGCGACCACTCGGGCTGCTCCTGCTCTGGGGCCTGGGCTGCAGCGCTGCGCAGGCCCAGCTGACGGCCATGGTGGCGGTGGAGCCCACCGCCCGCAAGGCGGCACACTCCATCCTGCGCACATCGGCCGAGTCGGGCCTGTCCAAGGCCGCCGGCCAGCCTGTGGCACTGACCACCAGCGACGACCTGGCCGACGTGATGCGCGCCACCCGCAGTGCGGGCTACGACATCTTCATTGGCCCGGCCCAGGTAGCGGCGTCTGCACTGCAACGCGGTTATGAACTGGTGGGCGCGACGCACAAATCAGACAAATACCTGCTGGTCGGGCTGCAGCAGATCGCGGCGGTGCCCGCGATGAAAGGGAAAAGGCTGTACCTGCCCCAGCAGGACTCGGTCTACACCTACATGGCACGCGGCATGCTCAACGAGGCGGGACTGTCTCTCCAGGACCTGCGGGCCGTGCAGTACGAGAAATTCCCGCAGGCGGGCCTCACGGCCCTGACCCTGGGCACGGCGGACGCCACCGTGGTGCGCGAGGACGACTGGGCCGAATGGTCGGCGGCGCACCCCGGCATCGCGCGGGTGCTGGCCACGTCGCAGCCCGTGCCGGGGGGTTTCTCCATCGTGGTGAAGAAGGACCTGCCGACGGATGCCCGCAGCAAGCTGGCCCAGTGGTTCGGCTCATCGTCCTCCGCCAGCGGCCTGCCGTTGGTCTCGGTGCGCCCGGAGGCTGTGGAATACCGCCGCGTGGCCGAGCTGGGGCTGTTCACCCCCACCAGCCTGCCCGGCGTGAACCGCGTCAGTGCGCGCGAAGCCCAGACCCTGCTGACGCAAGGCGCCACGCTGGTGGACACCCGCACCGAAAAGGAATTCAAGACCAAGCGCATCCGTGGCGCCGTGTTCGCCGCGTACGTCGAAAAGAGCCTCAAGGATGTGGCCTTCAATGCGGCCCAGGATGATTTCCAGGCACTGGACAAGCTCAAGGGTCTGGACAAGGCCAAGCCGGTGATATTTGCGTGCAACGGCGCCGAATGCTGGAAGTCGTACAAGGCCGCCAAGGTGGCCACCACCAAGGGCTTCCAGTCGGTGTACTGGCTGCGCGGGGGGCTGCCCGAATGGGACGAAACCGGCCTGCCCACAGAGGGCGGCTAGGAGCCTGCGCAGGGTCTCTGGCCCCTGTCCTTACAATTGGTCGCTTCTCAACTACCCAAGGGCGTGCAAGGCGCCCTTTGTATGGAAATAGCAATACTGTTCGCCCTCATCTGTCTCAACGGCCTGTTTGCCATGTCAGAGATCGCTCTGGTTACGGCCCGCAAGGTGCGGTTGCAAAAGCTGATTGATGAGGGCGATAGCGGTGCCGCCGCTGCCGTGAAGCTGGGCGAAGACCCCACGCGCTTTCTCTCCACCATCCAGATCGGCATCACGTCGATCGGGGTGCTGAACGGTATTGTGGGTGAGGCCGCTCTGGCCGCCCCGCTGGCCGCCTGGCTGGATCGCATGGGCGTGCCCCTGCCCTACGGTGGCTACGCGGCCACCGGCCTGGTGGTGGTGCTGATCACGTACTTCTCCATCGTGGTGGGCGAGCTGGTGCCCAAGCGCATCGGCCAGTCCTACCCCGAGACCTTTGCACGCCTGGTGGCGCGGCCCATCAACTTCCTGGCACTGGCCACCAAGCCGTTTGTGTTGCTGCTATCCACCTCCACGCGCACGCTGCTGCGCCTTTTGGGCGTGAAGGAAACCAGTGGCAGCCCGGTGACCGAAGAAGAGATCCACGCCATGTTGGTCGAAGGCACCACCGCAGGGGTCATCGAATCGCACGAGCACACCATGGTGCGCAACGTGTTCCGTTTGGACGACCGCCAGATCGGCTCGCTGATGGTGCCGCGTGGTGACGTGGTGTGCCTGGATGTCGATGCGTCGTTTGAAGAAAACCTGAAGTGCATCGAAGAGTCCGACCACGCGCGCTTTCCGGTGGTGCGCGGCGGCATGGACAACATCCTGGGCGTGATCAACGCGCGCCAATGGCTGTCCCGCACCCTGCGCGACAAGGCACGGGGCAGCCTGGCCGACCAGCCGCTGCAGACCGCGCTGTATGTGCCCGAGACCATCACGGGCATGGAGCTGCTGGACAACTTCCGCCTGTCGGACGTGCACATGGCGTTTGTGATCGACGAGTATGGCGAGGTGCAGGGCATCGTCACGCTGCAGGACCTGATCGAGGCCATCACGGGCGAGTTCCAGCCGCGCGACCCCGAGACCTCGTGGGCGCTGCAGCGCGAGGACGGCAGCTGGTTGCTGGACGGCCACATCCCCGTGCCCGAGCTGAAAGACCGCCTGAACCTGGACGCTGTGCCCGAGGAAGAACGCGGCCGCTACCACACGCTCAGCGGGATGATCATGCTGCTGACCGGCCGCCTGCCCAAGGTGACCGATACGGTGCAGTGGGAGGACTGGAAGCTCGAAGTGGTGGACATGGATGGCAAGACCATCGACAAGATCCTGGCCACACAGCTGACGCCCGAGGAAAAAGCCGAGTCCGACGAGAACGGCGCGGGCTGACCGGTATTGGGGATTGCGGGGGCGGCTGTGCCAGCCAGCCCCCTCTTCTTCAGATCAGGGCGGTGAGGGCTCGCCGTCCACAAACACCGTGAGCACCCCGGTGTAGCCGTACAGGTGGTGGTGCGCGATCTCACCGCCCGCAAAGAAACCGGCCAGTGGTACGTCGCCCAACGCATGTCGCACGATCTGCAGCTCGGCGCTGGGCCCACCAAAATGCGGGCCGCCCCGGCCCGAGCAGCTCACGTAGATCGCGCCGCAAATGCGCCGTCCCGCCTGCGGCTGCACACCCAGTGCGGCCATGCCGGGCGCGGGCGCCAACCCGCTGCCCTGCGCGGAGGACGCCAAAGGTGGCGCGGGCTCCAGCTCCTCGGGTTCCAGCTCCTCCCGAATCTCTGCACAGATGCGCATGAGGTCGGCCCGCGCGGCCGCCACGTTGCGCTGGCAGAACGCGAGGTGCATGCCCGGCTCCACATGGTCGGCCAGGGCCACGCCCCGGCGGCTGCCGTCCAGCCCCACGATGTGGCGCACACGCGTGTCGGTGCCAAAGTGGCCCGTGCGGCGCTGGCCCTGGGGCTGTTCACCGGCATTGACCAGCCCGGCCAGCGTGGCACGCACCTTGCGCAATGCGGGCTGCGGGTCGCTGCCATCGAGCGACACCTGCAGCGTGTCGAGCAACACATCGAGCGCGGGCTCGCCATCGAGCGTGAGCACCACGTTGTCCTGCGCTGCGGTGATGGTGTGGAGCGCCCCGACGGGCTGGCAACCTTGCGTGACACGCGACACCATCGCCACCCCGGCGCCAAATGCCACGCCCGACAAGCCACCGTCAAACACCCCACCGGCACCGCCCTGCCCGGCCATGTTGCCGTCGCCGCCCACGGCAAACTGCACGCTGGCCGTGCGGCTGGCAGAGAGACCGCCAAACAGGTAGCCCGTTTCGGTGCGTGCGGCCATCTCGGTCAGCAGCTCGGCCAGCTCAGGCGTGTGGCCGTCTGCATGCACCAGTGCGGTATGGGCTGCAAAGCCGGCGCCTGGGTGCGGCGCATGGGTGGGCAGCGGTGCCACACCCGAGAACACGCGGTATTGGTCCGCTGGCACATCGAGCAGCATCACCGACAGCGCAGGCTCGTCAAAGTACTCAGCGTTGTTGGCCGACACGCCCACGCCCACGGTGCCGCTCCAGTCGGTCACCTCAGGCAGCTCCGCGCTCAGGTAGTCGAGCAGCGACTGGGCGTCGCTCGCATAGTGGTCGGTGATGTAGAGCAGGCCCAGCGTGGGGGCGGGTGCGTAACCGGGCAGCGCCATCTGGGCGCGCAGCTGCGCCAGCACCAGGGCAGCAGCCATGCGCCACTGCGGGTGGGTGGCGTGGCCGGTGGGAAATAGTTTCATGGTGGTGGTCTCCATGCCTGGGCGGGGGTAGGCCAGTAGGGCGCACCTGCGGGTTGCCACACCCGCCCGCGGGCGTCAGCCCGCTCGCTTGCGGGCTGCCGGGCTGCGGGTGCTGCTGGTCTTCTTGGCGGCGGGCTTCGTGGTGGTTTTGCGGGCTGCGGGCTTTTTGGCTGCAGCGGCCTTTTTGGCGGCGCCTGCGGATGATGCCGCCGCGCGCTTGGCACCGCCCTGCATGGTCTGCATGCCCTTGGCGGCAAACTGGCTGGCCATGCCGGTGGCCGTCTTTAGGGCTTCCTTGGCCAGGCCCGTGGCCATGTTCTTGGTGGTGTCGATGGCGGTCTGCTTGGCCGCATCCTTCATGGCGTTGGCCGCAATCTGCTGGAACTGGCTGGTGAGCGCACCCCACCATTGCATAGGGTCCACCACGGCGGGCTCGGCCGCAGCCGAGGTCTTGCCCTTGGCTTTGGGCTTGGCTTTTGCAGCGGGTGCGGACTCGGCGTCGGCCTCGTCCGAGGTTTCCTCTTCAACGGCGGCGCGGCCCGTGACGCGGGCCGCCGCGCCAGCCACTGCTTCGGCAGCGCCGGTGACGGTGTCAGCGGCCTTCTGCACACCACTCATCACGGTGTCGGCGGTCTTGAGCTTGAAGGCATTGGCCACATCGCCCATGCTGAAGTTCATGCCCTTGAGCGTGGCCAAGGTCATCTTCTGCACCTCCAGCGCCTGGATGGTGGCGGCCAGCGCGCGCGAGTTCTGCTCCAGCCAGAACTGCACGGCCTTCAGTTCTTCGATGCGCTTTTCCAGCTCTTCCACGCTGATGGTGGGGGCCACCCAGTTGGAGAGGTTGGGCAACTGCGGAATGCTGCTGGACGCCCCCTTGGCCAGGCTTTGCAGAAAGTCAAAACCGGGGACGAATTTGCCGAAACCGAAGTTGGATGTGTCGCTCATGGCCGCTCCGCAAGAGGTGGGTCTTTAGAACCTTGGGAAGGTTCTGAGGAGGCACAGCTTACTCCAATGCACTGCATCCGCGAAGGCGCTGCGGCGGCCGGGATCTCAGTGTTTATGCCCATCCATCATGCTGCCTGCTGTGGCGCCACCGGGCGCGGATGTCCCCACAGGCACTGTCAGGTTCAGCTTGCTTTCCACGCCCTGGGCGTCCTGGAACACCAGGGTGATTGGCACCGAACTGTCCTTGGCCAAAGGCGCCTTCAGGTCCAGTAGCATGACGTGGTAGCCGCCGGGTTTGAGTTCCACCGTCTTGCCTGCCGGCAGGTCCAGCGTGGGCACGGCGCGCATCTTCATGATGTCGCCTTCCATCTTCATCTCGTGCACTTCGGTAAGGCCGGCCGCAGGCGACTCGGCACGCACCAGGCGGGCACCGTCCTTGGCGGTCAGGCGCATGAACGCGCCCGTGGCCTTCTGGCCCTGCACGCTGGCGCGTGCCCAGGCGCCTTCGACCTTGACGGGTGCTGTCTGTGCCCATGCGGGGGTGCCGAGCAGTGCGGCAACGACGGCAGCGGTGTGGAGCAGTTTTTTCATGAGGAATGTCTTTCGGTTGGCAAGAAGGGAAAGGGATGCGAGAGCAGGCCCGACTGTCAATGATTGTGCGCAGCGGCGCCACCGGTGGGCAGAATCTCCAGCGCGGCCGCAGGGGACTTCAGGTCCGACAGTTTCTGCCCCGCCGTCGGCACCTCGGTCCAGTCGTTGCGGCCCTCGGTGCATACCTGGCGCACCGGCCAGTACACGGTGCCGGCCTGCTCGGGCGCCTGAGCGACCAGCACAAACTCGTCGTAATGGGCGCTCTGCAGCATGTCGTCCGGCGTCTTGGCTGTCCAGGTGATGCGCACCACGTCTTCGGTGATGCTGCGGCCGTGGCTGGTGTACGGCTGGGCCAGTTTGTCGCGCTGCACGTCGAGCGTCCAGCCCGGCTTGGGCATGGGGCGCGCGCCGCGCATGCCTGCGGGGATGTCCACCACCACCTGCCGCGTGGGCGCCGCGCCGCAGCCATGGCCCACCTTGAAGGCGGCCTTGTAGCTAGCGCCAGCCGGGGCCACCTGGTATTCGAGCACCACATGGGCAGATGCAGGTACCAACAGGCCGCAAGTGCTAGTCAGCAATACGGCAGCAGCTATCTTTTTCATAGTATTCAGAGACATGGGATGTTTTCCTTTCAAAGGGAGACCTTCAACTCAGCCATGTAGCTGCGCTGCGGGTAGGGGTGGAAGTTCCAGAACTGGTAGTTGTTGAGGTTGTCGATGCCCACGGCAGCGCTGACCTGCTTGCTGATCTGGTAGCGCACGCGCACGTCGGTGGTGAAGTAGCGGCTTGCGCCCTGGTAGGCAAAGCCGTTGGGGTCGGTGTTGTCGAGCGTGCTGTATTGCTTGCCGCTGTAGCGCGCGCCCAGGGTGTACGACCATTTGTCATCGGGCCGGTACGTGGCCACGGCGGTGGCGCGCCACTCGGGGATGCGCGGCTGCCATTGGCCGACGCTGGCGGGAAACTTGTCGTTGCGCGTGATCTTGGAATCCGTCCAGGTCAGGCTGCTGCCCAGCTCCAGCCCACGCACGAATACGTTGGTGGCCTGGTACGCCAGCTCGATGCCCTTGGTGCGGATCGCGTCAACGTTCTGCACGTTGGTGACGTTGGGGGTGACGAGCACATTGGTCTGTGAGTACAGCGCGTCTTTGGTGCGTTCAAAAAAGGCCGTGAGGCGCAGTAGACCATTGCCCATGTCCCGCTCGGCGGTCAGCTCGGTGGTCCAACTCTTTTCGGGCCGCAGGTTGGGGTCGTTGTTGATGAGCGTGCCGCTGCCGCTGATGCCGCCCTGGTACAGCTCGGCCACGGTGGGCATGCGCACGGCGCGGCCGGTGGAGGCCTTGAGCACCCACAGATCATTGGCCTGGTAGGCCACCGCAGCCTTGGGTGAGAAGTAGGTCTCGTTGCGCTCAGGGTGGCTCACCGTGGTGGTGGCGTTGCCCGTCTGGCCGTTGCTGGCACTCCAGCGCTCGGCGCGGGCACCCAGTACGGCCTTCCATTGGGGCGCGATCTTCCAGGTGTCTTGCGCCCACAGGCCGATGAGTTGCGTGTCGCCGTTGAAGGCCTGGTTGCGTGCGCCTGCGGCGCCGTTGATCCAGTTCGTGGTGGCGTTCTCGATGGTGCGCAACTGGTAGCTGTCGCGCTGCAGACCAAAGTCCACAATGTGCGCGCCCAGCACCCCATCGGGCCGCCAGGTGCCCTTGGCGGCCATGGTGTTCCAGCCCGTGCCCTTGCTGTTGACGATGCGCCCGGCCCCGCCATTGAGCGCAGCGGGCAGCGCCACGGTGGCGGCGCGCAGGGTGTCAGTCTGGTAGTCATACAGGCTGGCGGTCACCTCCCAGTCGAACGTGCCTTGGGTGTGGCTCTTGACCGACAGGCCGTGCATGAAATGCGTGAGGTCTTCGTTGGACACATTGAAGTCGGTGGGCGTGAGCGCAAACGAGCGGCCATTGATATTGACCGTGCCGCTGTAGACCGCATTGCCGTTGGCATCGCGCAGGTAGCTGGCGGGGCGGCCTTCAGATTCGTTGTGCCACCAGCCGAAGGTGTAGGCGGCCCGCACGGTGGGCGAGAAGTCGTAGGCGATCTTGGCCTTGATGTGGTCTTGCTGCGTGTGGTACTGCGTGGCGGCGCCCAGCAGGTACCAGGGCTGGTTGCTGCGGTTTTTGCCCAGCACAGCGCCAGTCACGGGTGTGCCTGCACTGCCCACAGTGCCTGCGGACACCAGGCGCGTTGGGAAGGTGAGCGGCTGGCCTTCGCTGTCGGTCTTGTTGAAGTTGAGGAACCAGGACCAGTCACCGTTCCTGTTGCCCACCGATGCGCTGACTTGCTTGCCCCCGTAGGTGCCGCTGGTGTTGTACAGGTCGAACGGCTGGTGCTGGTAGCTGACCTGCCCGTGCGCCTCAAACTTTGTCGGCATGCGGGTGACGTAGTCCACCACCGCGCCCACCGAGTTGCCTGCATACGCGGCAGAGAACGGACCGTAGAGCACGTCCACCCGCTCGATCTCCTCGGGCGTAACCAGCATCCAGCGCGGCGCGTTGGTGGGGCCGTTGCCCAGGTAGTTGCTCAGCAAGATGCCGTCGGCAAACACCATGGACCGCGCCGGGTTGCCGGTGCCCGAAGCGCGGGTGGACAGCACGGCGTGGTTGTAGTCGCCGATGTAGCGCTTGCGCACCAGCAGGCTGGGCAGGTACTTGAGGGCGTCTTCGCTGTCGGTGGCATTGATCGCATGTTCGATCTGCTCGCGCGTCACGCCCTCGATGGTGGTGGGTATCTGCGTGGGCAGCGAGGTGGGCTGGCCGCCACTGATGGTGACCACGCCCAGCTCCTTGACCGGGGCATTGGAGCTGGCAGGGACGCTGTCGGTGGTCTGTGCGAATGCGGGCACGGCCCCGGCGAACGTGAAGGTAAGGGCGAGGGGAAAGGCACTGGCCACGGCCAGCGCCATGCGGCTTTTGCGCATAGGGACTCCTGAAAATCAAGCCAAATAGGCCGCAAGCGCAGGTGAACAATGCGCAAGCAGCTATCGAATCAATAGCGATTTCAGGAGAGCGATGGGGGCCCGCGCGGCGGCAGCGGCGCGGCGGTGCGCGCAGCAATGTGCGCGGCAGGGATGGGGCGCAAGGCATGCGCCAGGGGGTGAACCACAGGCAACTGGGCCTGCGACACGGGAGGGGGGGCGCCCACGTGCGCACACAGCGGGCAGTCCAGCGTGTGGCTGGACAGCTCCTTGGCGCCGTCGTCGGTCTTGACCAGCACCTTGATCGCGCCCGAACCCGAGCAGATCAGCTCCATGGACTGCGGATGCACCAGGGGCGACGCCACGGCCACGCCGATCGACAACACAAACCACGCCAGCACAAGGCGGGCGAGCCAGCGAAGGCTGCGGATGGTTTGCAGGGGGGACATGGGTGCGGATTGTAGGGGGCCGGAGCGCGCACTCCTTGACCGAGGTCATCTGCGCGACGGCCTGCGGCCTCGCCCGCACCTAGGATGCGGGCTGCATTCACCACCCCATCGGAGACACCGTCATGCTCACACTCTGCGGCTTTTCGGCCAGCAATTACTACAACAAGGTCAAGCTGGCCCTGCTCGAAAAGGGCCTGCCGTTCACTGAAGAACTGGCCTGGGTGGGCGAGACCGACCGCAGCGCCAGCCCGCTGGGCAAGGTGCCCTACCTGCGCACGCCGCAAGGGGCACTGTGCGAGTCGGCCGTGATGGCCGACTACATCGAGACCGCCCACCCCGAGCACCCGCTGATCCCGGCCGACCCCTTCCAGGCCGCCAAGGTGCGCGAGCTGATCACCTTTCTGGAGCTGCACCTGGAGCTGGTGGCACGTAACCTGTACCCCCAGGCGTTCTTCGGCGGCACGGTGAGCGACACCGCCCGCGAGAAGGTCGGCGCACAGCTGCAGAAGAACATCGCTGCCTTCGGCCAGCTGGCAAGGTTCAGCCCCTATGTCGCTGGCGACACGTTCACGATGGCCGACTGCGCCGCCATCGTGCACCTGCCGCTGGTCAGCTCTGCCACCAAAATCATCTACGGCCGCGACTACCTGGCCGACCTGCCCGTGCGCGACTACCTGGCCCGCATGGCCGAGCGCCCCCATGTGCAGCGCGTGAACGCAGACCGCAAGACCAACACCGCCGAAATGCTGGCGCGCCCGCCCAAGCGCTGAGCCCGCCCCGCAGCGGTGTCACCTGGGCAGTGACACCGCGCGCCATCCCTTGACCTTGGTCAACCCAGCGCGCCGCGCGCAGGCGCACCATGCAGGTATCCGATCACCCCGAGGAGACCCCGCATGGACAAGACCCAAGCCGCACCTTTCCGCCAGCAGTTACTGGCCCAGCAATCCGAGTTGCTGGCCCAACTGGCCGCGCAGCGCGGTGGTGTCATCGGCCGCGCCGAGGCTGCGGCCGATCACTTTGGGCAGCCCGAAGACCCACGCGCCCAAGTGGCCACCGAGCGCGAACTGGAATTTGCCCTGGGTGAACGCGAAACCGAACACCTCGCAGCCGTCGAGGCCGCCCTGGCCCGCATCGAAACAGGCACCTACGGAGAGTGCACCGACTGCGGCGCCCACATCACTGCCGCCCGCCTGCACGCCACCCCCGAAGCTGCGCGCTGCGTGCACTGCCAGGAGAAGGCCGAGCAACACCACCACGCTGCGTGAGCTGGCTCGCGCAGTCAGGCACCTCGTTTCCCCGTTATGTCCTCACTTCAAGAAAGTCGATTCATGAGCACTTTTCACGCCGTTGTCTGGATGGACCAGTCCGAAGCCCACGTGGTGATGTTCGACCGCGAACACGCCGAAGCCCAGCGCATCAAGTCCCGCAGCCACCACAAGCACCAGGGCAAGGCCGACGACCTGGCCCCGTTCTTTGCAGACATTGCCCAGACGCTCACGCACACCCGCGAGGTGCTGCTGGCAGGGCCAGGCTTGGTGCGCAACCAGTTCCGCGACTGGGCCGCCAAGCACCATGCCGCGGTGGCGGATGTGGTGGTGGACTCCGTGGCGGCCGACCACCCGACCGACGCACAGCTGGTGGCCATGGCGCGCCAGTATTTCAAGAAGTTTGACAACATGGCTGCCGATCCATCAGCCGCCTGACCTGCCCCATGTCGCGCCCATAGCGCGGCCCTGGCTGCTATCCTTTGCAGGATGCGCAGCCTGTTTCACCTTGCCTTTCACGTCACCGACCTGGACGCAGCGCGCCGCTTTTATGGCGGCGTGCTGGGTTGCCGGGAGGGCCGAAGCACCGACACCTGGGTGGACTTCGACTTTTTTGGCCACCAGATCTCGTTGCACCTGGGCACCCCCTTTGCCAGCACCCGCACCGGGCATGTGGGGGACCACTTGGTCCCCATGCCGCACTTCGGCGCCATTCTGGAGTTGCCCGACTGGCATGCACTGGCTGCACGGCTGAAGTCCGCCGGCACCGCCTTCGTACTGGAACCGCAAGTCCGTTTTGAGGGCCAGCCCGGCGAGCAGTGGACGATGTTCTTTCACGACCCCAGCGGCAACCCGATCGAGATCAAGGGCTTTCGCTCTCTGGACGCGGTGTACGCGGCGTGAGCTACACCTTCGCGTCAGCCACCATCCTGCTTTTGCTGATCACCGATCCGCTGGGCAACATCCCCATCTTTGCCAACGCCCTGCGTGGCGTGGCGCCCGAGCGCCGCGCGCGGGTGATCCTGCGCGAGGTGCTGATTGCGTTTGCCCTGCTGCTGGTGTTTTTGTTCTTCGGGGCGGAGTTCCTGCGGGTGATGAACCTGAGCGACCTGTCGCTGCAGATTGCAGGTGCGGTGGTGCTGTTTCTGATCGCGCTGCGCATGATCTTTCCGTCGGCAGACGGGCCACAGGCGGAGTTGCCCGGCGAGCCGCTGATCGTGCCGCTGGCCATTCCGGCACTGGCAGGCCCTTCGGCCCTCGCCACCGTCATGCTGCTGGTGGCCCAGGCGCCGGAGCGGCGATGGGAATGGGTGGGCGCGCTGTGCGTCACCATGGCGGTGTGCGCCGTGGTGTTGCTGCTGGCCGAACGCATCCAGCGCCTGGTGGGCGAACGCGTGGTGATGGCGTTTGAACGCCTGATGGGGCTGATCCTGGTCGCCATCTCGGTGGAGATGCTGATCCGGGGGATCAAGCAGCTCGCGCACCAGCTGTAGCCGTCGGCGAACTGGCGGCCGCCGCTGCGCCAGCCTAGGTGGGCTTGGCGCCGCATCCGACACCTCGCACCACCGCCTGATCCATTCGCCTCAGCGGCGCTGCAGGATCGGCATGCTCCCCAAGGCAAACACCGAATTGGGCACGTTGACCCGCGCCATCAGCGGACGGGGCTTGGGCGCCAGGGGCAGCTTGGTCCGCGCAGGGGGCGCCTTGTCCTCCACGACCGTGCCTTGCTTCAGTGCCTGGGTGACCAGGTCCTGCAGCGTTACCGACTGCAGGTATTCCATCACTTGGGAGTTAAAGCTGGTCCACAGTTCGCCCGTCATGGATTTGACCTGCGCGGCCTGGCCGGCGCCCAGATTCTGCAGCTCGTCGTTCTTGAGGTTCTCCACCGCCAGGATGATTTCAGCCACCGATACCTGCTCCGCGTGCCGCGCCAGCGTGTAGCCGCCGCCTGGCCCGCGGGTGCTGTCCACGAGGCCGGCACGGCGCAGCGCGCTGAACAGCTGTTCCAGATAGGACAAAGAAATCCCCTGCCGCGCGCTGATGGTGGACAAGGGCACAGGCCGCATCTTCTGGCGCAGGGCCAGGTCGGTCATGGCGGATACCGCCAGCTGTCCTCGGGTCGTGATACGCATCGTTGCTACTCCTTGTGAACACAGGCAGCTCCAGGCCGCAGCGCAGATCGCCACGGAAGCTGCCAAACGTCAATGTAGGGATTTTCATACTTCGCGTATATTCGTTTTATTGCGTTTTATTCTTCGCTTTAATCGAAGTATTGAGAGCACCATGAACTTCAAGCACCTGCGTTATTTCTGGACAGTAGCCAAGGCGGGGGGTGTCATGCGTGCGGGTGAGCAGCTCAACACTACGCCGCAAACCCTGTCGGGCCAGATCAAGCAGCTGGAGGAATGGCTCGGCCATGACCTGTTCCGCAAGCGGGGGCGGGGTCTGGAACTAACCAGCGAGGGGCGCGTGGCCCTGGGGTATGCCGAGCAGATCTTTGCGCTGGGTGACGAGCTCGAAAAATCCATTCGGCTGGCCCGCGGCCAGGAGAAACCGCTGGAGTTCCGCGTAGGCGTGGCCGACTCGATTGCCAAGTCAGTAGCCTACCACCTGCTGGAGCCCGCGCTGGGCATGCCCCAGCGCGTGCACATGACCTGCCATGAGGGCAAGTTTCCCGAACTGATTGCGCAGCTGAGCCTGCACCGGCTGGACCTGGTGCTGGCCGATGAGCCGGTGTCCAAGAAAATCGGTGTCAAGGCCTTCAACCATCCGCTGGGCACCAGCAGCATGAGTTTTCTGTGTGCTCCTGCCCTGCGGGCGCATCTGGAGGGGCCCTTTCCCCAATGCCTGCATGGCGCGCCCATGCTCATCCAAGGCCCCATGTCGTCCGTGCGCCAGCAACTCGACCACTGGCTCAACAAGCATCACCTGCAACCCCGTCTGGTCGGTGAATTCGACGATAGCGCCCTGATGAACGCTTTTGGCCGGGAAGGCCGGGGGATCTTTACGTCCCCGTCTGTGCTGGACGACGAGACGACGGCCCAATTCGGCGTGGAGGTGATTGGACGCTCTGCAGACTTGGTCGAGGAGTTTTTCGCCATCTCCATCGAACGGCGCATCACCCACCCTTGCGTGGTAGCCATCACCAAAGCCGCCAAGGCAGATCTGTTTGCGCGTTGACGGTGCTTGGAGCCCAGGACCGCGGCGGGCCAAGGGCCGCCCCGGAGTCAAGCTTCACGCCACACCGGATGGCGCGGATCTTCGCGCACAAACAAAAACGCCCACTGTGAAGTGGGCGTTTTGCTGCAGCAGTTGCTGCTTTTTTGGTTGCGCGAGAAGGATTTGAACCTCCGACCTTTGGGTTATGAGCCCAACGAGCTACCAGACTGCTCCATCGCGCGGTAAGAAATAAATTATACCCTATTATTCGGCTGCTGCCGAATTATTTTCGGTTTCTGCAGCGCGATCCACCAGTTCGACCAGCGCCATAGGAGCATTGTCGCCCACGCGGAAGCCCATCTTCAGAATGCGGGTGTAGCCGCCAGGACGCACCTTGAAACGGGGGCCCAGGTCATTGAACAGCTTGGTCACGCTGTCACGGTCGCGCAGGCGGTTGAATGCCAGACGGCGGTTGGCTACAGAGTCTTCCTTGGCCAGGGTGATCATGGGTTCGATCACGCGGCGCAGTTCCTTGGCCTTGGGAACGGTGGTCTTGATGACTTCGTGCTCGATGAGCGAGTTCATCATGTTCTGCAGCATCGCGAGGCGGTGCGAGCTGGTGCGGTTGAGTTTGCGGAGGCCGTGTCCGTGGCGCATGGTGCTTTCCTTCTACTGTCTATGTAATTAAATCGGGCAGCCGGATCAGGTACTGTCCGAGGCACTGTTCCCTGTGGGGAACGAAAAGTCCCCCTTGCGGAGGACATCAAATCGGGCGCCCAAACTTTGGGCAGCCTTCGATTATAGCTTTGGCTTAACGCTTGTCCAGACCAGCTGGCGGCCAGTTCTCGAGCTTCATGCCCAGGGTGAGACCACGCGAGGCCAGCACTTCCTTGATTTCGTTGAGCGACTTGCGGCCCAGGTTAGGGGTCTTGAGCAACTCGTTCTCGGTACGCTGGATCAGGTCACCGATGTAATAGATGTTCTCGGCCTTCAAGCAGTTGGCGGAACGCACGGTCAGTTCCAGCTCATCCACAGGACGCAGCAGGATCGGATCGAACGTGGCGTTGCCGCGTGGGCCTGCCGGTGCGTCAAACGCAGCCAACTCGCCACCTTCCAGCTGTGCAAACACAGCCAGCTGCTCCACCAGAATCTTGGCCGAGGCACGCACTGCGTCTTCGGCAGTGATGGCACCGTTGGTCTCGATCTCAACCACCAGCTTATCCAGATCGGTGCGCTGCTCCACACGGGCGCTTTCCACGGTGTAGCTCACGCGCTTCACGGGGGAGAACGACGCGTCCAACACGATACGGCCAATGGACTTGGTCGATTCGTCGGCATAGCGGCGCAGATTACCTGGCACGTAGCCACGGCCCTTCTCGACCTTGATCTGCATGTCCAGCTTACCGCCGGCAGACAGGTTCGCAATCAGGTGATCAGGATTGACGATTTCCACGTCGTGAGGGGTCTGGATGTCACGGGCCGTGACCACGCCTTCGCCATCTTTGCGCAGGCTCAACGTCACTTCATCACGGTTGTGCAGCTTGAACACCACACCCTTGAGGTTCAACAGGATGTTGACCACATCTTCTTGAACGCCGTCAATGGACGAATACTCGTGCAGTACCCCTGCAATCGTGACTTCCGTCGCTGCGTAACCCACCATGGACGAGAGCAGGACGCGCCGGATGGCATTGCCCAGCGTGTGGCCGTAGCCACGCTCGAACGGCTCCAGCGCGACCTTGGCACGATTGTGGCCAAGCTGTTCGACATTGATCGCCTTGGGTTTCAGCAAATTGGTTTGCATTCAGACTTCCTCTCAATACCCCCAGCTCGTTACACCGGTAAGGCTGGTGAAGCGCCTAAACCGCGATGCCTCGCGGTTCAGGGACGGTTTTCTTGAATTACGTACTCGACCGATTAGCGCGAGTACAACTCAACGATCAGCGATTCGTTGATGTCGGCGCCAAACTCATCGCGGTCCGGCACCTTCTTGAAGATGCCTTCTGCCTTCTCGGCATTCACTTCCACCCACGCAGGCATACCCACTTGGGCTGCCAGTTGCAGGGCTTCCACCACACGGTTTTGCTTCTTCGACTTTTCGCGCACAGCCACCACGTCGCCCGTCTTCACGAGGTACGAAGCGATGTTCACGGACTTGCCATTCACGGTGATCGCCTTGTGCGACACCAGCTGACGTGCTTCGGCGCGGGTGGAACCGAAACCCATGCGGTACACCACGTTGTCCAGACGCGATTCCAGCAGGAACAGCAGGTTGGCGCCGGTGTTGCCCTTCTTGCCTTCAGCGGCTTCGAAGTAACGGCGGAATTGCTTTTCCAGCACGCCGTACATGCGCTTGACCTTCTGCTTTTCACGCAGTTGCAGACCGTAGTCCGAAGTACGGGCACCGGAGGTGCGGCCGTGCTGACCAGGCTTGGAGTCGAATTTGGACTTGTCAGCGATCGAGCGGCGAGCGCTCTTCAGGAACAGGTCCGTGCCTTCACGGCGGGAGAGTTTGGCCTTGGGGCCGAGGTAACGTGCCACTTGAGCTTCCTTTGTGTCATCTACCGCAAACCATTGCGGGAGCCGCCTGAGGCGCTTGCGCGTTCACAGGCGGCGGTGGGCTTAGAGAGAGATTAGATACGACGACGCTTTTGAGGGCGGCAGCCGTTGTGAGGCACCGGGGTCACATCGGAGATCGACGTGATACGGATGCCCAGTGCGCCCAGTGCGCGCACCGACGACTCACGGCCAGGACCTGGGCCCTTGATTTCAACGTCAAGGTTCTTAATACCTTGATCGATGGCAGCGCGGCCAGCCACTTCCGAAGCCACTTGGGCTGCGAATGGAGTGGACTTGCGCGAGCCCTTGAAACCTTGGCCACCGGACGAGGCCCACGACAGGGCATTGCCCTGGCGGTCGGTGATCGTGATGATGGTGTTATTGAACGAGGCGTGCACGTGTGCAATGCCGTCCGAAACATTCTTCCGGACCTTCTTGCGGACGCGCTGAGCTGCGTTATTGGCAGGAGACTTAGCCATGATGATCTTTCAATCTTTATTTCTTCAGTGCAGCAGCACCCTTGCGCGGACCCTTGCGAGTGCGTGCATTGGTACGGGTGCGCTGACCACGCATTGGCAGACCGCGGCGATGGCGGAAGCCACGATAGCAGCCGATGTCCATCAAACGCTTGATGTTCATCGTGGTTTCGCGGCGCAGGTCACCTTCAATGGTGAACTGCTCGATTTGCTCGCGAATTTTTTCCAGGTCGCCGTCCGTCAGATCCTTGATCTTCTTGGAGTAAGCGATACCAGTTGCTTCGCAGATCTTGCGAGCGCGGGTGCGACCAATGCCAAAAATGGCGGTCAAACCGATTTCCGCGTGCTTGTGCGGCGGAATGTTAATGCCAGCGATACGTGCCATATGCGTCCTCTAATACTTTCCAATCAACCTTGGCGCTGCTTGTGACGCAGATCCGTGCAGATCACGCGCACCACACCCTTGCGGCGGATGATCTTGCAGTTGCGGCAGATTTTTTTGACCGAAGCCGAAACTCTCATTGCATTCTCCTAAAACTTTTCCATCCGTCCCGGCTGCTTCGCACGGAACACAATTTGTGCCCGCGAAAAATCGTGGGGCGCCAACTCAACCGATATCCAACTCTTCGCAGTCAGCGCTGAACGCTGCCTTTGTCGCCATCAACCGCCCGCACTGCCCTTGAAGTTCGCCTTCTTGAGCAGCGACTCGTATTGCTGAGACATCATGTAGTTCTGGACCTGGGCCATGAAGTCCATGGTCACCACCACTATGATCAGCAGCGAAGTTCCACCAAAGTAAAACGGTACGTTGTACTTCAGGATCAGAAACTCCGGCAGCAGACACACGAAGGTGATGTACACAGCACCAGCCAAGGTCAAGCGAACCAGGATCTTGTCGATGTAGCGTGCCGTTTGCTCACCTGGACGAATGCCCGGAATGAACGCGCCACTCTTCTTCAGGTTGTCTGCTGTTTCACGGCTGTTGAACACCAAGGCCGTGTAGAAGAAGCAGAAGAAGATGATCGCAGCAGCATAAAACATCACATAGATCGGCTGACCAGGGGTCAGTGCGCCGGAGATGTCCTTGAGCCAGCGCATCGATTCACCCGCGCTGAACCAGTTCACCACCGTAGCAGGCAGCAAGATGATCGACGATGCAAAGATCGGTGGAATCACACCAGCCATGTTCAGCTTCAGCGGCAAGTGCGACGATTGACCGCCATACACCTTGTTGCCGACCTGCCGCCGTGCATAGTTCACCAGAATCTTGCGCTGACCACGCTCCACGAACACCACGAAGTAGGTCACGAGACCGACCACGATGACGATAAAGATCGCTGCCAGAATGCTCATCGCACCGGTACGAACCAACTCCAGAAGACCACCAATCGAACTAGGCAATCCGGCAGCAATACCACCGAAAATCAGGATCGAGATCCCGTTGCCGAGCCCACGCTCAGTAATCTGCTCACCCAGCCACATCAGGAACATCGTGCCTGCCGTCAGGCTGACGACTGCAGTCAGTCGAAAGCCAAAACCGGGGCTCAACACGAGACCAGCTGAGCTTTCCAAGGCCACAGCGATACCCAGCGACTGAAACAGGGCCAGGCCCAAGGTTCCATAGCGCGTGTATTGCGTGATCTTCCGGCGACCAGCTTCGCCTTCCTTCTTCAACTGCTCAAACGCGGGTAGCACATAGGTCATCAGCTGCATGATGATCGATGCCGAGATGTACGGCATGATCCCCAGAGCAAACACCGTGAAGCGCGACAGCGCGCCACCCGAGAACATGTTGAACAGGTTCAGGATGCCACCCTGCTGGCCACTGAACAGCTGCTGAAGTTGGGCTGGATCGATACCAGGCACAGGAATGTGAGCCCCGATGCGGTACACGACCAGCGCCAGCAACAGAAAAACCAGACGCCGACGCAGGTCGCCGAATTTTCCGGTCTTTGCAATTTGAGCCGCGCTAGTAGCCACAGATGCCTTCCTTCAGTGCCACACTCAGGCGACGCTGCCGCCAGCAGCTTCAATCGCTGCCTTGGCACCAGCCGTAGCACCCACGCCAGACAGCTTGACTGCCTTGGTCAGTGAGCCGCTCTTGATGACCTTGACCACCTTGGCCAGCTCACCCACCAGACCTGCCTGCTTGAGTGCCAGCACGTCCACTTCGGCCAAGCCGAGTTGGTCCAGAGCCGTCAGCGTGACTTCTGCATTGAACTTGAGCAGGTGCGACTTGAAGCCGCGCTTGGGCAAGCGACGTTGCAGAGGCATTTGACCGCCTTCGAAGCCCACCTTGTGGTAGCCACCGGAGCGGGACTTTTGGCCTTTGTGACCACGGCCAGCGGTCTTGCCCAGGCCGGAGCCGATACCACGGCCTACGCGGCGCTTGGCATGCTTGGCGCCGTCAGCGGGCTTGATGCTATTGAGTTCCATGATCTATCTCTCAGACGATTTTGACCAGGTAGCTGATCTTGTTAATCATGCCGCGAACTTCGGGCGAATCCTTCAATTCGCTGACGCTGTTCAGCTTGCGCAGACCCAGGCCACGGACTGTGGCGCGGTGCGATTCCTTGGTGCCGATCGGGCTGCGCACCAGTTGAATCTTGACGGTTTGTTGCGTTGTCATATTCAGGCTCCGGTTCAGGCGAAGATGTCTTCGACTGTCTTGCCGCGCTTGGCTGCCACATTCGACGGGGTGGTCGAATTGACAAGTGCGTCAAAGGTGGCACGGACCATGTTGTAGGGATTGGACGAGCCGTGGCTCTTGGCCACAATATCGGTCACACCCAGCACTTCAAAGACTGCGCGCATTGGACCGCCAGCGATGATACCGGTACCCTTGGGAGCCGGAGCCATCATCACCACGGCCGCGCCATGATGGCCGGTCACGTTGTGATAGATGGTGCCGTTCTTCAGAGAAACCTTGACCATGTTGCGGCGGGCTTCTTCCATCGCTTTTTGCACGGCAGCAGGCACTTCCTTCGACTTGCCCTTACCCATGCCCACGCGGCCATCACCGTCGCCGACCACCGTCAGTGCGGCGAAACCGAGAATACGGCCACCCTTCACGACTTTGGTCACGCGGTTGACCGCGATCATTTTTTCGCGCAGACCGTCGTCACGACCTTCGTCTTGCACTTTGGGTTGAAATTTAGCCATTTTTTATTCCGCTCCGCTTAGAACTGCAGGCCGGCTTCACGGGCTGCGTCGGCCAGGGCCTTGACGCGACCGTGGTAGGCAAAGCCTGCGCGATCAAATGCAACCTTCTCGACACCTGCAGCCTTCGCCTTTTCAGCGATACGCTTGCCGATGATCTGGGCTGCAGCGGCATTGCCACCCTTGCCCGAGCCGCCGAGCGACTTGCGCACGTCGGCTTCTGCCGTCGAAGCGCTTGCCAGCACCTTGCTGCCGTCGCCGGAGATCACACTGGCGTAGATATGGAGGTTCGTGCGGTTCACGGTGAGACGCGCCACGCCTTGCTGTGCAATGCGGATGCGGGTCTGGCGCGAACGACGAAGACGCTGCTCTTTCTTGGTCAACATGTTGCAGCTCCTTATTTCTTCTTGGTCTCTTTGATCGTGATCTTTTCGTCCGCATAGCGGATGCCCTTGCCCTTGTAGGGCTCGGGTGGACGAACAGCACGGATCTCAGCAGCGATCTGACCGACGCGCTGACGATCGGCACCCTTGATCACCACTTCAGTAGGGGTCGGGGTGGCAACCGTGATGCCAGCAGGCATGTCGATGTTGACCGGGTGCGAATAACCTACGGCCAGGTTCAGCTTGGAACCGGCTGCAGCAGCCTTGTAACCCACACCAACCAAGCTCAGCTTCTTCTCAAAGCCCTTGCTGACACCGACCACCATGTTGTTGACCAACTGGCGAATCGTGCCGCTCATGGCATTGGCTTCGCGGGAATCATTGGCAGGCTCAAAGCTGAGCTTGCCTTCATTGCTGGACACCTTCACCAGCGCGTTTTGCGCCAGCGACAAGGTACCACCAGAACCCTTGACAGAGATCTGGTCGCTTTTCACGGACACATCCACACCTGCGGGGATGGTCACGGGCATTTTTCCTACTCGGGACATTTCAGTTTCTCCTCAATGCCGCGGGTTAGGCCACGTAGCAGAGCACTTCGCCACCAACACCGGTAGCGCGCGCCTTGCGATCGGTCATCACGCCCTTGGGCGTCGTGACAATTGCCACACCCAGACCGTTCATGACTTGTGGAATGGAATCACGGCCTTTGTAGACACGCAGACCAGGGCGGCTGACACGCTCGATGCGCTCAATCACGGGACGGCCTGCGTAATACTTCAGGGCAATTTCGAGTTCGGACTTGCCAGCTTCGGTCTTGACCTGGAAGCCGTCGATATAACCTTCGTCCTTCAGCACTTGGGCGATGGCGATCTTCACTTTGGAAGAAGGCACCAGAACCGTGGCCTTGGAGACCATCTGTGCATTACGGATGCGGGTCAGCAAGTCAGCGATGGGATCACTCATGCTCATGTTTAATCTCTCCTGCCTGCTTACCAGCTGGCCTTGGTGACACCAGGGATGTCGCCATTGAAAGCCAGTTCGCGGATCTTGGCGCGAGCCAGACCGAATTGACGGAAGGTGCCACGTGGACGACCGGTGATTTCACAACGGTTGCGCTGACGTGTGGGATTGGCGTTGCGTGGGAGCTTTTGCAGGCCCAGGCGGGCTGCATCACGCTCTTCGTCGCTACGCTTGGCATCGCCAGCGATTGCCTTCAGTTCCGCATACTTGGTTGCGTACTTGGCTGCCAGTTTTTCGCGCTTCAGTTCGCGCTGGATCAAAGCTACTTTAGCCATGCTTCGCCTCAGTTCTTGAACGGGAAACGGAAACCAGCGAGAAGCGCCTTGGCTTCTTCGTCGGACTTGGCCGTCGTGGTGATGCTGATATTGAGACCGCGCAAAGCGTCAACCTTGTCGTACTCAATTTCAGGGAAGATGATCTGTTCTTTGACGCCGATGTTGTAGTTGCCACGGCCATCGAAAGCGCGACCGGAGATACCACGGAAGTCACGAACGCGGGGCAGAGCCACGGTCACGAAACGGTCCAGGAACTCATACATCTGCACGCCACGCAGCGTGACCATGCAACCGATGGCCTGGCCTTCGCGGATCTTGAAACCGGCGATAGCCTTCTTGGCCTTGGTCACCACAGGCTTCTGACCAGCAATCTTGGTCAGGTCAGCCACGGCGTTGTCCATCACCTTCTTGTCCGAGACTGCTTCGCTCACGCCCATGTTCAGGGTGATCTTGGTCAGACGGGGAACCTGCATCGGCGAGGTGTAACCGAACTGCTTGGTCAGCTCGGGAGCGATCTTGTCGCGGTAAATTTCTTGGAGTCGTGCCATGTTTACCCCTTAGGCCGCCTTGATTTCAGCGCCGCTGGACTTGAACACGCGAACGCGCGTGCCGTCAGCCTGCACCTTGATGCCCACGCGATCCGCCTTGCCGGTGGCGGCATTGAAGATAGCGACGTTGGACTGGTGAATCGGCATGGCCTTTTCGATGATGCCGCCGGTCGTGCCCTTCATGGGGTTTGGCTTGGCGTGCTTCTTGACGAGGTTGATGCCGTCGATGACGAGGTGGGAGTCATCCTTGCGCAGCGACACAGTGCCGCGCTTACCCTTGTCACGGCCGGTCAGCACGATGACTTCGTCGCCCTTGCGAATCTTATTCATGGCGCGTCCTTAGAGAACTTCAGGAGCCAGGGACACGATCTTCATGAACTTCTCGGTACGCAGTTCACGCGTCACGGGTCCAAAGATGCGGGTGCCGATGGGCTCCAACTTTGCATTCAGCAACACTGCAGCATTGCCGTCGAATTTCACGAGCGAACCATCGCCGCGACGAATACCCTTCGCCGTGCGAACCACCACTGCGCTGTAAACCTCGCCTTTTTTGACGCGGCCACGTGGAGCGGCTTCTTTGATGCTCACCTTGATGATGTCGCCAACGCTTGCATAGCGACGCTTCGAGCCACCCAGCACCTTAATGCAAAGGACGGACTTGGCGCCGGTATTATCGGCAACCTCTAACCGAGATTCTGTCTGGATCATTTCAATATTCCCAACTTGCACCAGAAGACAACAGCCCCAGAGAACTTCTCAAGGGCTGCAGATCAGCCAGTCAGTCTTGGGCCCGTCGTCCGCACCGCAAACCATTTGCAGCACTTCCCGCTGGGCAGAAACTTCACGCTTTAAACGCGAAGCCCTCGATTATTGCAAAGGACTTTCAGGAAGTCAAGCGTGTGCTACGCAGGCACATGCAGATACTGTTGCGCCAGGGTCAGAAAGGCCGCCAGCTGCGGGTCTGCACCCAACTCCTCACGCAGAATGTCCGCAACGAGGGGGGCCAGCTCAATGGCCTTGCGGGCGTCCAGGAACAGCAGGCGCGAGCGGCGAGCCAGCACGTCTTCCACGGTGCAGGCGTATTCGTGGCGGGCAGCAAAGCGCACCATCGCTTCCGTGAGGCCTTCGCCCAGACTCCTCTCGGCGCCCGGGGTTCGCAGCACCTCAGCCGCCTCACTGCCGTACGAATGCAGACCCTGGGCATCGCTGATACGGTGCCGCACCGGCTCCCGCGGCGTTCCCACCAGGGGCAGGTGATTGGTCACGCCTGCAGGCTTTTCTGGCAGCAGTCCCGTGGTGAAGCATTTTTGCAACACATCTTCGGCCATGGCGCGGTACGTGGTCCATTTGCCACCGGTCACGGTGATCAGACCACTGCGGCTCGCCAGCACCGTGTGCTCCCGGCTGATTTTCTTGGTGTTATCGCCGTCGTCGTCCTGCGGCTTGACCAGCGGGCGCAAGCCCACCCAGATGCTGCGGATGTCCTCGACGCGGGGCGCGCGGGTCAGGTAGCGGGCGGATTCCTCCAGGATGAACCGCACTTCCTCCCGGAAGGGCTCGGGCTCACGCACTACGTCCTGGCGTGGGCTGTCGGTGGTGCCCAGAATGAGTTTGCCCAGCCAAGGCACCGCAAACAGCACGCGGCCATCGGCCGTCTTGGGCACCATCAAGGCGTGGTCAGACGGCAAGAATTCCCGGTCCACCACGATGTGCACGCCTTGGCTGGGCGCCACCATGGGCTTGACGGGCCGACCGATGGCTTCACCATCCATCTGGCGCAAGGTGTCCACCCACACGCCCGTGGCGTTGACCACCGACCGGGCGCGCACGGAGAACTGCTGGCCGCTGTCCGCGTCCTCGCAGACAAAGCCCACGACCTTGCCGGCCTCATGGACCAAAGATTTGGCTGGGCAGTAATTGACCACCAAGGCGCCCAGGCTGGCCGCCGTGCGCGCCAGCGCCAGCGCCAGGCGCGCATCGTCGAACTGGCCATCCCAGTATTTGACCCCGCCTTTGAGGCCCTCGGTCCGGGCGGTGGGCAGGCACCGCAGGGTGCTCTCGCGCCCCAGGAACTGCGTGGCGCCCAGGCCCGCCTTACCCGCCAGCGCGTCGTACATCATCAGCCCGACACCATAAAAGGGGGTTTCCCAAAAACGGTACGACGGCATTACGAAGGGCAATGGCTGCGCGAGGTGGGGCGCGTTGTGCAGCAGCGTGGTGCGCTCATGCAGCGCCTCGCGCACCAGGGCGATGTTGCCCTGCGCCAGATAACGGACTCCGCCATGCACCAGCTTCGTGGCGCGGGACGACGTCCCTTTGGCGAAATCGTGGGAATCCACCAGGACCACGCTGAAGCCGCGCGCCGCAGCATCCAGCGCCACCCCCAGGCCCGTCGCGCCCCCGCCGATCACGGCGAGGTCATAGTGGTGCGGCTGGGCAAGGCGGGCCAGGAGGTCGGCGCGCCGTGTGGGGAGGGGAGCGGTGGCAATGGTCATGGGGTGATTGTCCATGGGCGGAGCAAAAACCAAGGGTTTACCCTTGAATTCCTGACACTCCCGGGGTGAGAACCCGCCCCAAGCCCAATGGAGGCCGGGGCGGTATGGAGCAAAAAAGGCAGCCAGAGACCTTGTGAGCCCTGGCTGCCGATCAATGGTGGTTACATGAACCCCTTGATCTGTGGATCAGCGCGTCTTGCCGTCCTTCCACGCTTGCAGGAGCGTGCCGTAGGCAATCGTCTGGCCCTTTGGCTTCTCATTGGCCAGCTTGGCCCAAGGCGCCTGCTTGTCGCTCAGCCACTTCGCGGGGTCGCTCTTGGGGTTCAGCTTGGGTGCGCAATGCGCCATGCCAGCCCGTTCCAGACGGGCCATCACCTGGTCCATCTCGTCGGCCAGCGTGTCCATGGCGCCCTGGGGGGTCTTTTCACCCGTCACAGCCTGGGCTACGTTCTTCCACCAGAGCTGCGCCAGCTTGGGGTAGTCGGGCACGTTGGTACCGGTGGGCGACCATGCCACGCGGGCAGGGCTGCGGTAGAACTCCACCAGTCCGCCGAGCTTGGGTGCGGCATCGGTCATGGCCTTGGACTGGATGTCGCTCTCGCGGATCGGGGTCAGGCCTGTCAGCGTCTTCTTGAGCGACGTGGTCTTGGCGGTCACAAACTGGGCGTACAGCCAGGCGGCAGCCGTTTTGTTGGCATCATGGTCCTTGAAGAAAGTCCACGAACCCACGTCCTGGTAGCCGTTCTGCATGCCCTGCTTCCAGTACGGGCCGTTGGGGCCAGGGGCCATGCGCCACTTGGGCGTGCCGTCGGCGTTCATCACAGGCAGGCCAGGCTTGGTCATGTCGGCCGTGAACGCGGTGTACCAGAAGATCTGCTGCGCGATCTGGCCCTGGGCGGGCACGGGGCCGGCTTCGCCGAAGGTCATGCCCGTGGCTTCCTTGGGCGCGTACTTCTTCATCCAGTCCACGTACTTGGTGAGGGCGTAGACGGCGGCGGGCGAGTTGGTCGCACCGCCACGGGCCACGCTGGCACCTACCGGTGTGCACTTGTCGTCAGCCACACGGATGCCCCACTCGTCGATCGGCAGGCCGTTGGGGGCGCCAATGTCGGCAGCACCTGCCATGGACAGCCAGGCGTCGGTGAAACGCCAGCCCAGCGACGGGTCCTTCTTGCCGTAGTCCATGTGGCCATAGATCGGCTTGCCGTCGATGTTCTTCACGTCGTTGGTGAAGAACTCGGCGATGTCCTCGTAGGCGCTCCAGTTCAGCGGCACGCCCAGGTCGTAGCCGTACTTGGCTTTGAACTTGTCCTTGATATCCTTGCGGTCGAACAGATCGGCGCGGAACCAGTACAGGTTGGCGAACTGCTGGTCGGGCAACTGGTACAGCTTGCCATCGGGCGCGGTCGTGAACTTGGTGCCGATGTAGTCCTTGATGTCGATGCCGGGGTTGGTCCACTCCTTGCCCGCGCCGCCCATGTAGTCGGTCAGGTTCATGATCTTGCCGTAACGGTAGTGCGTACCGATCAGGTCAGAGTCCGAGATCCAGCCGTCATAGATCGACTTGCCCGACTGCATGGAGGTCTGCAGCTTCTCGACCACATCACCTTCCTGGATCAGGTCGTGCTTGACCTTGATGCCCGTGATTTCTTCGAACGCCTTGGCGAGCGTCTTGGACTCATATTCGTGGGTGGTGATGGTTTCCGACACCACCGAGATCTCCTTCACACCCTTGGCCTGCAGTTTCTTGGCCGCGTCCATGAACCACTTCATCTCGGCCATCTGCTGGTCTTTGCTCAGCGTGGAGGGCTGAAACTCGCTGTCGATCCATTTCTTGGCCTCCGCCTCGCCCGCCATGGCGGCCTGACCCGTCATGACCGCCACTGCCAGTGCCAGCGCTGTGTACCGCGTCTTCATAGTGCCTGTCTCCTCATAGTCATCTCCCCTTTGGATACAAGGGTCGCGCAGCTCCGGGGAAGGGTTGAGCCGCACGACGGGAACCATTGAAATCAAAGCTGCCCGGAGGCATCTCACCCTTTGCGCAGGATGAACACCAGCAGCGCCATCGACAGCACAAAGCTGATCCAGATCGACGGATCGCCTTGCAGGCTGAACCACTGGGCCAGCTTGCCGCTGATGCCCACAAAAATCAGATTCACATAAGCCGCTGACAACAGGCCGATAAACAGCCGGTCGCCGCGCGTGGTCTCCAGCGGCAAAAAGCCCCTGCGCATCACTGTGGGGGACTTGATCTCCCACACCGTCATGCCAATCAGCATCAGCACGATGCAAACGAAGAACACCGCCACAGGCAGCGTCCAGGCCATCCAGTCAAACATGTCGCTGCCTCCTCAAACACGCCCCATCGCAAAGCCTTTTGCGATGTAGTGGCGAACAAACCAGATCACGATGGCACCCGGCACGATGGTCAGCACCCCAGCAGCCGCGAGCGTGGCCCAGTCCATGCCCGAGGCGCTGACGGTGCGTGTCATCGTGGCCACGATGGGCTTGGCATTCACGCTGGTCAGCGTGCGCGCCAGCAGTAGCTCCACCCAGCTGAACATGAAGCAGAAGAACGCCGCCACACCCACGCCCGCCTTGATGAGCGGCAGGAAGATGGTCATGAAAAAGCGCGAAAAGCTGTAGCCGTCGATGTAGGCCGTCTCGTCAATTTCACGAGGGATGCCGCTCATGAAACCTTCGAGAATCCACACCGCCAGCGGCACGTTGAACAAGAGGTGCGCCAGCGCTACGGCGATGTGCGTGTCCATCAGCCCCACGGTCGTGTACAGCTGGAAGAACGGCAGCAAAAACACGGCCGGCGGCGTCATGCGGTTGGTCAGCAGCCAGAAGAACACATGCTTGTCGCCCAGGAACTGGTAGCGGCTGAACGCATAAGCCGCAGGCAGCGCCACGGTGAGCGAGATCACCGTGTTGATGCCCACGTAGATCAGGCTGTTGATGTAGCCCGAATACCAGGACTCGTCCGTGAAGATGGTCTTGTAGTTATCCCAGGTGAAATGCTGGGGGAAGAACGAGAACGTCGACAGGATCTCCGCGTTCGTCTTGAAGCTCATGTTGACCATCCAGTAGATGGGCAGCACGGCGAAGATGAGGTAGACGACAAGGAAGATCGACCGCTTCTGGAAGCGCTTTTCATTCATGGCCGGCCCCTTCGTTGCTGGCGGTGCCCACGCGCTGCATCCAGTTGTAGAGGATGAAGCACAGCAGCAGGATGATGAAGAAATAGATCAGCGAGAACGCTGCGGCAGGGCCCAGATCAAACTGGCCCACGGCCTTGGTCGTGAGGTACTGGCTCAGGAAGGTGGTGGCATTGCCTGGCCCGCCGCCCGTGAGCACAAAGGGCTCGGTGTAGATCATGAAACTGTCCATGAAGCGCAGCAGCACGGCAATCATCAGCACGCCGCGCATCTTGGGCAGCTGGATGTAGCGGAACACCGCGAACTTGCTGGCGCCGTCAATGCGCGCGGCCTGGTAGTACGCGTCCGGGATGGAGCGCAGCCCGGCAAACGCCAGCAGCGCGACCAGCGGCGTCCAGTGCCACACATCCATCAGCAGCACCGTGAGCCAGGCCTGCGTGGCGTTGCCGGTGTAGCTGTATTCGATGCCCATCTGCTGCAGCAGCCGGCCCATGAGGCCGATGTCGGCACGGCCATAGATCTGCCAGATGGTGCCCACCACGTTCCACGGAATCAGCAGCGACAGCGCCACCACCACCAGCACGGCGGACGACTTCCAGCCCTGCGCGGGCATGGAGAGCGCGAGCAGGATGCCCAGCGGAATCTCCACCGCCAGCACGGCCAGCGAGAAGGTGAGCTGGCGCAGCAGCGCGGCGTGCAGCTCCTCGTCGCGCATCACCTGCACGAACCACTCGGTGCCCACGAACACGCGGCGCTCGGGGCTGATGATGTCCTGCACCGAGTAGTTCACCACCGTCATCAGCGGCAGGATGGCCGAGAAGGCCACACACAGAATCACGGGCAGGATCAGGAACCAGGCTTTCTGGTTGACGGGCTTGGTCGTTGTGCTCATCCCAGGAGCTCCTCATTTTGGTAGAAGCAGGTGTGCTCACCCAGCACCTGCAGCCAGGCCGTGTCACCGGCCGATGGCAGTCGCGTCTCGGGCGTGAAACGCGCCTTGACGGTGTGCTCACCCACCTTGGCGGTCAGCATCTGATAGGTGCCAATGTCCTGCACCTGCACCACCGTGCCGGGCAGTGCACCTGCCTGTTGCGGCTGGGCCAGCGCCAGGTATTCGGGGCGGATGCCGACCTGCAGGGCGCCAGCGGGCAGCGTGCGGCCCACGGGGCTGGCCAGGCGGTTGCCGGCCACGGTGAGGCTGCCGCCCTCGCTGTGCGCTGGCAAGAAGTTCATGCCCGGCGAACCAATGAAGTGGCCCACGAAGGTGTGTGCGGGCCGCTCGAACAAGGCGTCGGCCGAGCCTACCTGCACGGCCTTGCCGCGCGTCATCACCACCACCTGGTCGGCAAAGGTCAGTGCCTCCACCTGGTCGTGCGTGACGTAGATCAGCGTGAGCTTGAGTTCGTGGTGAATCTGCTTGAGTTTGCGCCGCAACTGCCACTTGAGATGGGGGTCGATCACCGTGAGCGGCTCGTCGAACAGTACGGCGGCCACATCGGCGCGCACCAAGCCACGGCCAAGCGAGATCTTCTGCTTGGCATCGGCCGCCAGGCCTGCGGCGCGCTGGTTGAGCTGCCCACTCATCTCCAGCATCTCGGCAATCACACCCACGCGCTGCTTGATCTGGTCCTCAGGCACCTTGCGGTTACGCAACGGGAAGGCCAGGTTCTCGGCCACCGTCATGGTGTCGTAGATCACGGGGAACTGGAACACCTGGGCGATGTTGCGCTCCTGCGGGCTGGCGCGCGTCACGTCGCGGCCGTCAAACAGCACCTTGCCATGCGAGGGCACGAGCAGCCCCGACATGATGTTGAGCATGGTGGTCTTGCCACAGCCCGAAGGGCCGAGCAGCGCATACGCGCCGCCGTCCTCGAACTCCATCTTGAGCGGCAGCAGCGCGTAGTCGCTGTCCTGCTGCGGGTTGGGCTTGTACGAATGCGCCAAGTCCAGGCTGATGCGGGCCATGTCAGCGCCCTCCTTGTGCGGTAGCAGGCCGGGCGGGCGCCCAGGCCAGTCGGCCGTCGGCACCAAACACGTAGGCCTGGGCGGGGTCCAGGTGCAGCGTGATGGGCGTGCCCAGTTCAAAGTAATGCACGCCGGTCAGCTGCGCCACCAGGTCACCCCAGGGCGTGGCCGCGTGCACAAAGGTGTCGGAGCCCGAAATCTCGGCCAGCTCCACCACCCCTGCCACACTGACGTCGCCCGGGCGGGCCGCCACGCGCAGCGCACTGGCGCGCACGCCCACCGTGAGGCCGGCAGCTGCCGCCACGCCTTGTGGGAGCGGCACGCTCAGCTCCAAGCCGCCCTGCAGGCGCACACCGGCAGGCGTGGCCGAGGCGGCAATCAGGTTCATCGGCGGGTCGCTGAAAGCGCGCGCCACGCGCAGCGAATTGGGCGCATGGAACACCTCGGCCGTGGGGCCGTACTGCAGCAGCTGGCCTTCGTCCAGCACCGCCGTGTAGCCGCCCAGCAGCAGGGCCTCGCCCGGCTCGGTGGTGGCGTAGACCACGGTGGACTGGCCGGCGGCAAACAGCTGGGTCAGCTCCTCGCGCAGTTCTTCGCGCAGCTTGTAGTCCAGGTTGACCAGGGGCTCGTCCAGCAGCATCAGGGGCGCGCCCTTGGCCAGGGCACGGGCCAGCGCCACGCGCTGCTGCTGGCCGCCCGACAGCTCGGCCGGGTAGCGGTCCAGGAACATGTCGATGTGCAGGCGGCTGGCAATTTCACGCATGCGGGCGTCGATGTTCTTTTCGCCGCGCAGCTTCAGGGGCGAC
This sequence comes from Acidovorax sp. Root70, assembly GCF_001428225.1. Lineage (NCBI taxonomy): Bacteria > Pseudomonadati > Pseudomonadota > Betaproteobacteria > Burkholderiales > Comamonadaceae > Acidovorax > Acidovorax sp. Root70. Next base: position 108,701 of record NZ_LMHQ01000032.1, on the reverse strand, counting down.
GCGATGTTGGCCGCCACCTTCATCGAGGGGTAATTGATGAACTGCTGGTACACCATGGCCACATTGCGGTCGCGCACCGGGGTGCCCGTCACGTCCTTGCCATCCACCAACACACGCCCGTGGGTGGGCACATCCAACCCCGCCATGATGCGCATCAGGCTGGTCTTGCCCGCCTGGGTCGCCCCCAGCAGCACCGTCACGGCATTGGGCTGCAGCGACAGGTTCATGTCGTACAGCCAGGTCTGCGCCCCGACTTTTTTGCTGATGCTGTCCAACGCCAGCTGCATGAAGCATCCTCTTCCGGCCCTGCGGCCTGTGTGAAAGGGCTGCACACACGCACGGCAGCCCTCAAATTTCGATCTTTTTCATTTTTGTTCCTTTTTGTTCGAATCGAATCAAGGTTTACCCTTAATCAATTCGTTTTTGTTCGATTTACAGTCTTTGGCGTGTCACCGGGCACCAAAGCGAATGTTTCATATTCGTTACGATTCGGTGACAAACCACTGCGCACCACACCCCACCGTGAACACCAATCCCCGCCAACTCCAACTCCTCGAAGAAGTGCGCGCGCGCAAGTCCGCCACGGTGGAACAACTTGCCGACACCCTGGGGGTCACGCTGCAGACGGTGCGCCGCGACGTGCAGCGCCTCGCGGAGTCGGGACTGCTCACGCGCTTTCATGGCGGCGTGCGCGTGCCCAGCTCCACGGTGGAGAACCTGGCGCACACCCAGCGCGAAAACCTGCATGCCGAAGGCAAAGCGCGCATTGCGCGCGCCGTGGCCGAACAGGTGCCCAACGACTGCTCGCTGATCCTGAACATCGGCACCACCACCGAGGCCATTGCCAAGGCGCTGCTGCACCACCGGGGCCTGCGCGTGATCACCAACAACCTGAATGTGGCCGCCATCCTGAGCGGCAACCCCGAATGCGAGGTCATCGTGGCCGGCGGCGTGGTGCGCGCGCGCGACCGGGGCATCGTGGGCGAAGCGGCGGTGGACTTCATCCGCCAGTTCAAGGTGGACATTGCGCTCATCGGCATTTCGGGCATCGAGCCGGACGGGTCGCTGCGCGACTTTGACTACCGCGAGGTGAAGGTGGCGCAAACCATCATCGAGCACGCGCGCGAGGTCTGGCTGGCGGCCGACTTCAGCAAGTTCAACCGCCCGGCCATGGTGCAACTGGCCACTCTGGCGCAGATCGACCGCCTGTTTACCGATGCACCGCCGCCTGAGCCGTTTCCTGCCCTATTGCAAGACGCCGAAGTCCTCTGCACAGTCGCCGCCTGAATTCCTGAATCTTCCTCACCATGACCTACTTGCTCGCCCTCGACCAAGGCACCTCCAGCTCCCGCAGCATCGTTTTTGACGAAGGCGGCCACATCGTGGCGCAGGCGCAGCTGGAGCTGCCTCAGATCTACCCCCAGCCCGGCTGGGTGGAGCACGACCCGCTGGAGATCTGGCGCACCCAGCTCGCCACCGCGCGCGATGCGCTGGCCAAAGCGGGCATTGCGGCCAGCGACATCCGTGCCGTCGGCATCACCAACCAGCGCGAAACCACGGTGCTGTGGAACCGCAAAACCGGCCAGCCCGTGCACCACGCCATCGTGTGGCAGGACCGGCGCGCCGAACCCGCCTGCGCCCAGCTGCGCGAGCAAGGCCATGCCGCCACCATCCAGGCCAAGACCGGCCTGCTGGTGGATGCGTACTTCTCCGGCACGAAGCTGCAGTGGATGCTGGACCACGTGCCCGGCGCCCGCGACGCGGCCGAGCGCGGTGAGCTGGCCTTTGGCACGGTGGACAGCTGGCTGATGTGGAAGCTGACCCACGGCAAGGTGCACGTGACGGATGTGAGCAATGCATCACGCACCATGCTGTTCAATGTGCACACCAACCAGTGGGACGACGAGCTGCTGGCGCTGCTGCGCATCCCGAAGGCGCTGATGCCCGAGGTGTTGCCGTCCAGCGCCCACTTTGGCGACATCGCCGCCGACCTGCTGGGCCACGCCATCCGCATCGACGGCGTGGCGGGCGACCAGCAAAGCGCGCTGTTCGGCCAGGCCTGCTTCACGGCGGGCATGGCCAAGAACACCTATGGCACAGGCTGCTTCATGCTCATGCACACGGGCGGCACGTTCCAAACCTCGCAGAACGGCCTGCTCACCACCAGCGCAGCGCAGGCGACGGCGCAACCTGAATTTGCGATGGAAGGCAGTGTCTTTGTGGGCGGCGCGGTGGTGCAGTGGCTGCGCGATGGCCTGCGCGCCATCTCCACCAGCAACGAGGTCGAGTCGCTGGCCCAAAGCGTGCCCGATTCGGGCGGCGTGATGATGGTGCCCGCCTTCACCGGCCTGGGCGCCCCGTACTGGAAGCCCGACGCACGCGGCACCATCACCGGACTCACACGCGGCACCACGCTGGGCCACATTGCGCGCGCGGCGCTCGAAAGCATTGCCTACCAGAGCGCCGCCCTGCTGCTGGCCATGAGCCGCGACGCCGTGGCTGCCGGTGGCGCCCCGGTGAGCGAGCTGCGCGTGGACGGCGGCGCGTGCATCAACGACTTGCTGATGCAGTTCCAGGCCGACCTGCTGGGCATTCCGGTGGTGCGGCCCGCGGTCATCGAGACCACCGCTTTGGGCGCCGCCTACCTGGCCGGGCTGTCGAGCGGCGTGTACCGCAGCACGGATGAACTCTCGCACCTGTGGCGCGTCGACCGGCGTTTTGTGCCCACGCTGAGCAACAGCCGCGCGCAGGAGCTGATGGCGAACTGGGAACACGCCGTGCGCCAAACTGTTGCAGAGTAGCCCCCCTGAGTCGCCTTCGGCGCCTTCCCCCCGCTCTCGCATCGCTGCGCGTTGCGGGCGGGGGACGCTCCCAGCGCGGCGGGGCGGCCCTTGCGCGGGAGCACTGGCATGGGCCGCGCCAGTTGCGCAGGCCATTCGGACAATCACAGGTCTCCGGCGCTACCATGGCGCCTCCCTTTCTCGCCTGACCGTAGCATGACCTCCTCCGCTTCCGCCGCAGCAAATTCCCAACTCCCCACCATCGCCTTCATTGGCGGCGGCAACATGGCCAGCGCCATCATTGGCGGGCTGATCCGCCAGGGCCACCCGGCCAGCCAGATCGAGGTGGTCGAGCCCTATGCCCCCACGCGCGAGGCGCTGCTCAAGAACTTCGGCCTCACCGCGCAGCCCGAGGCGGGCGCCGCGTTGCAGCGCGCCAGTATCGTGGTCTGGGCAGTCAAGCCCCAGACCTTCAAGGACGCCGCCGCGCAGGCCAAGGCGCACACCCCGCAAGCCCTGCACCTGAGCGTGGCCGCAGGCATTCGCTCGGACAGCATCGCCCAGTGGCTGGGCACCGAGCGCATCGTGCGCACCATGCCCAACACGCCCGCGCTGGTGGGCAAGGGCATGAGCGCTATCTACGCGCGCCCCGCCGTGACCAGCGCCGAGCGCCAGAGCGTGGAAGCCATCATGGCGTCCACCGGCGAATTCCTGTGGGTGGAGAGCGAGACCCAGCTCGACGCCGTCACCGCCCTGTCGGGCTCGGGCCCGGCCTATGTTTTCTACTTCCTCGAAGCCATGACACGCGCCGGCGTGGGCATGGGCCTGACCGAAGCGCAGGCGCACCAGCTGGCCGTGGGCACGTTTGTGGGCGCGTCCGAGCTGGCCCGCCGTTCCGACGAATCCCCCGCCGTGCTGCGCGAACGCGTCACCTCCAAGGGCGGCACCACCTACGCGGCCCTGCAGTCGATGGAAGCCAGCAGCGTATCGCAGGCGTTCGAGGCCGCCATGCGCGCTGCCGAAAAACGCGCCAACGAATTGGGCAACGAGTTCGGATCTTGATGTTTTAGGGCGGTAGCGCTAGTCGATCAAGCGCTGTATGCTATCAATTAGTGAGCATTGCGCGCACAAAGTAACTGCCCGCAATGCCCGCAAACACCGTGGCGCCCAGCCAGTGGTTGATGCGGAACGCCTTGAAGCAGCCCTCACGGTTGCGGGTGCGGATGAGCGTGAAGTGCCATACGGCCTGGGCCAACGCCACCGCAAGCGCTACATAAAAAATAGCACCCAGGGTATATGGTTGTAGCGCTACCGCCCAAATTCCCAAGAAAAGCAGATAGAACACCACGATGGCGGCCACATCCAGCCGCCCCAGGGTGATGGCCGAGGTCTTGATGCCAATCTTCAGGTCGTCGTCGCGATCCACCATCGCGTATTCGGTGTCGTAGGCCAGCACCCAGAACATATTGCCCAGCCACATCCACCACGCCACCGCCGGCACGCTGCCCTGCACAGCGGCAAACGCGATGACGATGCCAAAGTTGAACGCAATGCCCAGCACCGCTTGCGGCATCGAGATGATGCGTTTGGTGAACGGGTAGGCAATGGCCACCAGCACGGCGGGCACCGACCAGGCGATGGCGGCGGTGTTGGTGGTGAGCACTAGGCCAAACGACACCAGCGCGAGCACTGCGCCGAGGCCCAGCGCCTCTTTCACCGACACAGCCCCCGTGGTCACGGGCCGCTGCGCGGTGCGCTTGACGTGCTTGTCAAAGTCGCGATCGGCCACATCGTTCACGCAGCAGCCCGCGCTGCGCATCAGGATGGTGCCCAGCACAAACACCACCAGCAGGTGCCAGCCCGGAAACCCATCGGCCGCAATCCACAGCGCGCTCAGCGTGGGCCACAGACACACCAGCCAGCCAGCGGGGCGGTCCCAGCGGATGAGGTCGAGGTAGAGCGAGAAGCGGCTGCGGGGGGCGGTGGATGCTGCGGTCATGGCGCGGGATTTTCCCAGATGCCCGGTACCCGGCGCCGGTTGCTCCATGGCACCCCATTGAAAACGCCCGGGAGCTTTGCAGCCACCGGGCGTTCGGTTCACCACATGGTGACGTTCTTACTACTCTTCCAGCAGAGAGCGCAGCATCCAGGCCGTTTGCTCGTGCACCGTCAGGCGCTGGGTCAGCAGGTCAGCCGTGGGTTCGTCGCTGGCCTTGTCGGCCAGGGGGAACAGACTGCGCGCGGTGCGGGCCACGGCCTCGTGGCCTTCGACCAGCACACGCACCATGTCCAGCGCCTTCGGCGGCTTGGCGGGTGCGTCGGGCACGGTGGCCAGCTTGCCAAACTCGGCATACGAGCCGGGGGCCACATGGCCCAGCGAGCGGATGCGCTCGGCAATCGGGTCCACCGCGTTCCACAGCTCGGTGTACTGCGCCATGAACATGGTGTGCAGGGTGTTGAACATCGGGCCCGTCACGTTCCAGTGGAAGTTGTGGGTGGTGAGGTACAGGGTGTAGGTGTCGGCCAGCAGGCGCGACAGGCCCTGCGCGATGGCCGCGCGGTCTTTGTCGCTGATGCCGATGTTGATGCTGGGGGCAGAGGTCTTGCCGGGTGCGGCTTTGCCAGGAGCTTTGGCCATGGGGGTCCTTCCGTGCTGAAAGATGAAACGCCCCGCGCTGGCTGGCCCGTGAGAGCGCTGCGCGCGGAGTCCGCAGCCACTGTAGCGCAAGGCGCCGACATCGCCCGTTCGCCGAGGCTGATGCCTTGCACCTGGGTCAAGAAACCGGGTCAAGCAAACACGCGGGCGGCTACCACCCGCAGGCTCACTGCATCTGCGGCAGGTTGCCGATGCGCACCAGCATCTCGGTGAACATCTGCATGTCCGCATCCAGGTCCACCACTTCCTTGAACTCCTTGGCGTTGTGGGCCGTGTACTTCTTGCCGGGCATGGCCGGGCCAAAGTTGATGGCATTGGGCATCAGCTTGGCAGTAGTGCTGCCGGCCGTTGGCACGGGCTGCGCGGGCAGGCCGGTGGTGTCGCCAAAGGTGTTGAGCAGCGTGGCCAGCCAGGCACCCTTGGGGTCGCGCGCCATCCAGTTGCCTTGGTTGTGGTCCACCTCCACCGCTACGCCAGCCTGGGTGCCCCAGGCCTTGATGCGTTCGGTGGTGGCCTTGGCCAGGGCCTCGGGCGTGTTGCCACGGGGCATGCGCACGTTCACCAGCACATCGACCTTGCCGTCCTTCTCGCGGATCAGATTGGGCGACATGGTCAGCGGACCCATGAAGTCGTCGCTGTAAGCCAGGCCCATGGTGCGGCCCAGGTAGTCCACGCCATACAGGTCGCCGATGTACTTCACAGCCTGGGCATAGCCATTGGCTGCCACGGCCACCCCGGATTGCTGCAGGAACAGCGCCAGGCGCGGCAGCGGGTTCACGCCTTCTTCGGGGCGCGAGCCGTGGGCCGAGACACCTGTCACCTTGACCAGCACGTCTGCGCCTTCACGCGTCACGTCGATGCTGAATTGGCCGCCCTGGCCGGTGTACTTGCCAACAAAGGCGTCCTTGGCAGCGCTGAGCTGGCGGGCAGTGGCATCGGCGTTGCCGCCACGCAGGCGGGCCGTAGCGGTCTGGGGCACTGCATTGGCCGATGCGGCGCCAGCCATGGCCACGATGGTGGGCTGGCTGCCAGCAGCGGCGCCCAGTGCAAAGGTGGTGCGCAGCGCGCCCGAGCCCTTCTCGGCCACCACGGCGGGGTACTTGCTGTCGAGCACGATGTTGTACTCAGGCAGCGACGTCTTGGCGCGGTAGTACTTCATCGCGTCGCCGCCGGTTTCTTCGGTGGTCTCGATCATGAGGCGGATGGTGCGGGCCAGCGGCAAGCCGCTTTCCTTCACGGCCTTCATCGCAAACAGCACGGTGGCGATGGAGCCCTTGTCGTCGATTGAGCCCCGGCCGTACAGGTTGCCGCCCACGCGGGTCAGTTGAAAGGGGTCGAGCTTGGTGCCGTCGTCCAGCACCCATTCATCAGCCACCACAGGTACCACATCCGCATGGGTCAGGATGCCGAACTCTTCGGGGCCAGTGCCGGGCAACTTCACTTCAAAGATGCGGTTGTCCACGTTGCGGTACTGCAGGCCGAACTCTTTGGCCATGCCTTCGACCAGGGTGCCGAAGGCAATGATGTGTTTGTCTTCGTGCGGCGGCACCTTGTCGGAGCGCACGGTAGGGATGGCCACCATGCGCGCGGTGGCATCGATCACAGCGGCCTGGTTGCGCAGACGGTTGTGCAGGCCCAGCAGGCGGCCGATGTTGACCAGATCGTCACCGGCCAGGGGCTGCTTCGCCAGGTAGGCCGCCACGGCCGGTTGCAGCACGGGCTGCATCTGGGCCGCCAGCGCCAGAAACTGCCGGAAGTCCGCCGCAGCGGCTGCGGCGGGCGCTGCGGCAATGCGGTCGAGCGCCGGTTTCTTCAGTGTGGCGGCTGTGGGCGCCGTGGTGGGGGAGATGGACGAACATGCCGTCAAGGCGGCAGCCAGGGTGGCGGTGAGCCAAAGCTTCTTCATGGGAACCTTTTGTGTGGAGCGGGGCCGCAGCCGGACGCGGGTCAACGGATGCTGCGGAACATGCATACCCGGCTTGCGCAGGCCGGGTGGGCCAGCACAGGGGCGGCGCGAGTGTAGCGCCGATTCCCTGCAGCCCGTCGATGCCAGACGGCCCGCTCAGGTCAGCCGGGTCACGCCCGGCAACTCGCACGCATAGATGGCATTGCGCAGTGCCGCGATGGCCTCGTAGCGCGTGAAGCTGCGGCGCCAGGCCAACACCACGCGGCGCATGGGCGGCGGGCCCCCGTCTTCCTCACGGATGGGCAGGTAGCGGATGTAAGTCTCGTCGCTCTTGCGGCGGCGCGACACCGTGAGCAGCGCGTCGCGCGGCACCGACAGGCGCGGCACCAGCGTCACGCCCATACCGGCGGCCACCATGTGCTTGATGGTCTCCAGCGACGACCCCTCGAACGACTTGCGGATGCCCTCGGCATTGCTCGCAAAGCGCGCGAACTCGGGGCAGACCTCCAGCACATGATCGCGAAAGCAGTGACCAGCGCCCAGCAGCAGCATGGTTTCGTTCTTCAGCTCGGCCGCCGTGACCGACTTCTTGGCCGCCAGCGGGTGCATGCTGGGCACTGCGGCCATGAAGGGCTCGTCGTACAGCGGCGCCATGGCCAGACCGGTGTCGGGGAAAGGCTCGGCCAGGATGGCGCAATCGATCTCGCCCGTGCGCAGCATCTCCAGCAGCTTGACGGTGAAGTTCTCCTGCAGCATCAGCGGCATCTGCGGCGTGCGCGTGATGGACTGGCGCACCAGTTCGGGCAACAGATAGGGCCCGATGGTGTAGATCACGCCGAGCGTGAGCGGCCCGGCCAGCGGGTCCTTGCCGCGCTTGGCAATTTCCTTGATGGCCGCCGCCTGCTCCAGCACGCTTTGCGCCTGGCGCACGATGTCTTCGCCCAGCGGGGTGATGGTCACCTCGCCCGCGCTGCGCTCGAACAGTTTCACGTCCAGCTCTTCTTCGAGCTTCTTGATGGCCACCGAGAGCGTGGGTTGCGACACATAGCAGGCATCGGCCGCATGGCCAAAGTGCTTTTCGCGGGCCACCGCAACGATGTACTTGAGTTCGGTGAGGGTCATGGTGTGTTCCTGCGGGCCACGTCAGCGTTGTGAACGTCTCACGCCTTGAGATAGTCCGATTTTCCACCCAACCAGCGCGCCACGTGTTTGGCGGCCAAATCCGGGTGGCGGTCCAGCATCTGAGGGGCCAGCTCGCGCGCCCACTCCAACAGATGGGTGTCGGTCGCCAGGTCGGCAAACCGCAGCAGCGCGTCGCCCGACTGGCGCGCGCCCAGAAACTCGCCGGGGCCTCGAATCTCCAGGTCGCGCCGGGCGATCTCGAACCCGTCGTTGGTCTCGGCCATGGCGCGCAGGCGCTCCTTGGCGGTTTCGCCCACGCGGCCGCTGTCGTTGGTGGCGTACAGCAGCACACAGGCCGATGCCGCCGCGCCCCGCCCCACCCGGCCGCGCAACTGGTGCAGCTGGGAGAGGCCAAAGCGTTCGGCATGCTCGATGACCATGAGCGAGGCATTGGGCACGTCCACGCCCACTTCGATCACGGTGGTGCTGACCAGCACACCCATCTGGCCGCTGGTGAAAAGGGCCATCACCGCTTTCTTCTCGGCGGTGGGCATGCGCGAATGCAGCAGGCCGACCATGCAGCCCGGCAAGGCCTCGCTCAGGTCTGCATGCGTGGCGGTGGCGTTGGAGAGATCGAGCGCCTCGCTTTCTTCAATCAGCGGGCACACCCAGTACACCTGCCGGCCCGATTCCACCTGCGCGCCGATGCGCTCGATGACTTCGTCCTTGCGGCTATCGGCAATCAGCTTGGTGACGATGGGCGTGCGGCCAGGGGGTAGCTCGTCGATGACGGAAACGTCCAGGTCGGCGTAGTAGCTCATCGCCAGGGTGCGCGGGATGGGCGTGGCGCTCATCATGAGCATGTGCGGCTCCATGCCGTGCGCTGCGAGCTTTTGCCGCAGCGCCAGCCGCTGCGCCACGCCAAAACGGTGCTGCTCGTCGATGATGGCCAGCGCCAGGTTCTTGAACTGCACCTGTTCTTGGATCACGGCGTGGGTGCCCACCACCAGCGCGGCCTCGCCGCTGGCCACCAGCGCCAGCATGGCGGTGCGGTCCTTCTTCTTTTGCCCGCCCACCAGCCAGGCCACCTTGCGGCCGCGCGCGGCCAGCAGCGGCTCCAGCCAGCCGATCATCTTGGCGAAGTGCTGCTCGGCCAGGATTTCGGTGGGTGCCATCAACGCGCATTGCCAGCCCGCATCCATGGCCAGGCAGGCGGCCAGGGCAGACACCACGGTCTTGCCCGAGCCCACATCGCCCTGCAGCAGGCGGTGCATGGGCACCTGGCGGGCCAGATCGGCGGCAATCTCTTCGCCCACGCGGCGCTGGGCGGCGGTCAGGTCGAACGGCAGCACGGCCAAGAGCTGTTCGTGCAGGGGCAGCGCGCCCTCCTTGGAGGGCTGCGGGCGCAGCACCGGGGCACGCAGGCGGTCACGCTCGCGGCGGGACTGGTATTGCGAGAGCTGCTGTGCCAGCAGCTCCTCGGCCTTCAGACGCTGCCAGGCGGGGTGGCTGTGGTCTTCGAGCGTGGACAAGGCCACGTCGGGGGTGGGGTGGTGCAAAAAAGTGAGCGCCTCGCGCAAGCTGAACCGGCGCTGCAGACCATTGGGGCCATAAATCCGGGCCATCGGTGGCTCGGTGCCGGGGGGCAGGGTGTCCGACAGGTCCACCCGCGTCAACGCACTGACCACGGCGCGGCGCAGATAGGGCTGGGGCAGCCCGGCCGTGGTGGGGTACACCGGCGTCAGCGCTGCGGGCAGCTCGCCCCCGGCCACACGAAACGCCGGGTGCAACATCTGCCGCCCCCAGAAGCCCCCCTTGACCTCGCCCCGGATGCGCAGGCGCGCGCCCACGGCCAGTGTCTTCTGGTGCGATGGATAGAAGCTGAAAAACCGCAGCTCGCAGCTGCCCGTGTCGTCCTCCACCTGCACCAGCAGCTGGCGGCGGGGTCGCAGTTGCACCTCGCTGGCGGTGACCGTGGCCTCGATCTGCACCATCTGCCCGTCGCGTGCGTTGGCCAGCGGGGTGATGCGGGTTTCGTCCTCGTAGCGCAGGGGCAGGTGCAGCGCCAGATCGATGTCACGGCGCAAGCCAAGCTTTTGCAGCGCCTTTTGTGCCACCGAGGCTGCACCCGGGCTGCGCGCTGCCGGTGCGGCAGCGGGCGCCCTGGTTTTGGCGAGGACTGGGGGGACGACGGACATGTGGAGCAAATTGCTAGGGAAAACGTGCGGAAATCGCAGCCTGAAAAGGCTACCATGGTTACCATTGCTAACGTCTGATCAGGGCGTGTTTTCGAGTCCCAGGCCATTGCCATGCTCAAGCGCATCCACATCCAACACCTTACCCTGGGCATGTACCTGCACGAGTTCTGCGGCTCGTGGATGGACCACCCCTTCTGGCGGGCCAAGTTCCTGCTCAAGGACCCCAAGGACTTGGCCAGCATCCAGGCCACGGCCATCCAGGAAATATGGATCGATACCGACAAGGGCCTGGATGTGGCCGTGGGCACCGCCTCGATGTCGCGCGAAGAGGTGGACGCACAGATCGAGACCGACTTCAGCCGCCTGGAGGACCTGCCCCCCATCAAGGTGAAGCTGCCCTCCCCGCCCCTCCCGCCCAAGCGAGACCGCAAACCGGCGGACATGCACAGCGAGCTCAGGATGGCCGCCGCCATCTGCGTCAAGTCCAAAGAAGCCGTGGTCTCGATGTTCAACGAGGCCCGCATGGGCCGTGCGGTGGACTCGGCAGGTGCGCAAAGCCTGGTGGAGGAGATTTCGGACTCCGTCACCCGCAACCCGGGCGCGCTCATCAGCCTGGCACGGCTGAAGACGGCCGATGACTACACCTACATGCATTCGGTGGCCGTGTGCGCGCTCATGGTGGCGCTGGCCAAGCAGCTCAAGCTCAAGGAAGACCAGCAACGGCTCGCTGGCATGGCAGGCCTGCTGCACGACCTAGGCAAGGCCGCCATCCCGCTGACCGTGCTCAACAAGCCCGGCAAGCTCACCGACCAGGAGTTCTCCGTGGTGCGCAGCCACCCGGTGGAGGGCTACCACATGCTCAAGGAGGGCGGCAACGTGCCCGACGCAGTGCTGGACGCCTGCCTGCACCACCACGAGAAAGTGGATGGCTCGGGCTACCCGGACAAGCTGCTGGGCGACGGCATCAGCGTGATCGCCCGCATGACGGCCATCTGCGACGTGTACGACGCCATCACCTCCGACCGGCCCTACAAGCGCGGCTGGGACCCGGCCGAGTCGCTGCGGCGCATGGCCGAGTGGACCAAGGACCATTTCGACGCACGCATCTTCCAGGCGTTTGTCAAAAGCATCGGCATCTACCCCGTGGGCTCGCTGGTGCGGCTGACCTCGGGCCGCATCGGGATCGTGACGGAACAATCGCCCACCGCACTCACCACCCCCATCGTCAAGGTGTTCTTCTCGACCAAGTCCGACCTGCGCATCCCACCCGAGGTGGTGAACCTGGCCGCCCCGGACTGCTCCGAAAAGATCGTGGCACGCGAAGACCCCGAGAAGTGGCGCTTTCCCGACCTGGACGAACTATGGTCCGGCTTCTCCGACAAGGTCTGGTAGCCCATGCCTGCACTGATCACGCTGACGCTCAATCCCGCCCTCGACCTGGCGACCACCACCGACCACGTGGCCCCCACCCACAAGCTGCGCTGTGGCCCGGTGCGGCGGTTTGCGGGCGGCGGCGGCATCAACGTGGCGCGGGTGCTGCACCGCCTGGGCGCGGACGTGTGCGCCTGGGCCCTGGCGGGCGGTGCGGCGGGCACGCAGGTGCAGCAGCTGCTGGCCGACGAGGGCGTGCCCACGCAGCTGCAGCGCATTGCGGGCGACACACGCGAGAACTTCTCGGTGGTCGAAACCACCACGGGCCAGGAGTTTCGGTTTGTGCTGCCCGGCCCCACGCTGCAGGCCAGCGAGTGGCAGACCTGCCTGGACGCGCTGGCGGCGCACACCCCACCACCCCGCTGGCTCATTGCCAGCGGCAGCCTGCCACCCGGCACGCCGGACGACTTCTATGCCCAGCTGGTACGCGCTGTATCCGGCCAAGGCGTGCGGGTAGCCGTTGACACGTCGGGCTCGCCGCTGGCGGCGGCATTGCAAGCCGGGGTGGCGCTGGTCAAACCCAGCCTGCGCGAGCTGCGCGACCTGTTGCAACAGCCGCTGGAGCACGCCGCCGACTGGTGCACGGCCGCCCAATCGCTGGTGCGCAGCGGCGCGGCCGATACCGTGGCCCTGTCGGTGGGCGAGCAAGGCGCCGTGCTGGCCACACGGGAGGGGGTATGGCAAGCCCCCGCCCTCAACGTGTCCGCCACCACCGGCACCACGGGTGCGGGCGACTGCTTTCTGGCCGCGCTGGTCTGGGCGCTGGACCGGGGCGATGCGCCTGCCGAGGCGCTGCGCTGGGGCGTGGCGGCGGGCGCCGCCGCGCTGCTGCACCCGGGCACCACACTGGCCCAGGCCGATGACGTGCAGCGGCTGGTGCGCAGCGTGCCCGCGCCGGTGGCGTTCTCCACCCCGCCCTAGCACCGCGCCTGCAGGGCCTGCAGCCCCGTGGGACAATCGCGCCTTCCGCAATTTTTACCTTGGCACGGGCCCGTTCGGCCCTCAAGCACGATGACTGATCTCTCCAGCGGCGCAGCCAATGCGCCCCTCGCCTCCGGCAGCCCTTCCACACCCCGCGTGTTCACCCTCAGCGACTTCGACTTCTCGCTGCCCCCCGAACTCATTGCCCAGCACCCAGCGCCCGAGCGCAGCGCCTCGCGCCTGCTGGACGGCCGCGCCATGCAGCCCGTGGACCGCATCTTCCGCGAGCTGCCCGGCCTGCTGCGCGAAGGGGATCTGCTCGTGTTCAACGACACGCGCGTGGTCAAGGCGCGCATCTTTGGCGAGAAGGCCAGCGGCGGCAAGCTGGAGTTGCTGATCGAACGCGTGCTACCCGCCGAGGCGGGCAACCCGGGTAACGAAGTCGTGGCCCACATGAAGGTCAGCAAGAAGCCCCTGCCCGGCAGCGTGGTGCACATGGCCGGAGGCCGCCAGGCGGGCGGCTTTGACGCGCAGCTGCTGGGCCGCTGGCCCACCGAGGACGGCCCGCTGTTCCGCTTTGCGCTGCACGGCCCGGCGGGCGAATCGCCGTGGGAACTGATGGACCGCCACGGCCACCTGCCGCTGCCGCCCTACATCGAGCGCCACCAGAACGGCGACCACGACCCCGACGAGGCCGAAGACAGCCAGCGCTACCAGACCGTGTTTGCCCGCAACCCCGGCGCCGTGGCCGCGCCCACGGCCGCGCTGCACTTTGACGATGGCGTGCTGGCCGACCTGGCCGCGCGCGGCATCGAGCGCGCCAGCGTCACGCTGCATGTGGGCGCAGGTACCTTCCAGCCCTGCAAGACCGAGAACCTGGCCGAGCACCAGATGCACAGCGAGTGGTACGAGATTCCGTTGGCCACGCTGGCTGCGCTGGAGCGCTGCCGCCAGCGCGGCGGCCGCGTGGTGGCCGTGGGCACCACCACCGTGCGCACGCTGGAGTCGTGGGCCAAGACCGGTCAGGCCTCGGGCGACACCAACATCTTCATCACGCCGGGCTTTGCGTTCCAGGTGGTGGATGTGCTCATCACCAACTTTCACCTGCCCAAGAGCACGCTGATGATGCTGGTGAGCGCGTTTGCGGGCTACGCCCACATCATGGGCCTGTACCGGCACGCTATTGCACAGCAGTACCGCTTCTTCAGCTATGGGGACGCGATGCTGCTGGAGCGCGCACGCAGCACGCCGTGAGCCCCCCAGGCCCTGCGTTGTCCACCAGCCCTGCAGCCCGCCGGCGTGCGGCGCTGGCAGGCATCGCGCTGGCCGTGGTGGCCTGCGCGTTCTTTGCGCTGCTGGACACCGCCAGCAAGCTGGTCAGCGCGGGCGTGCCCATCGTCATGGCGCTGTGGATGCGCTATGTGTTCCAGTCGCTGCTGACCACGGCCTTTGTGCTGCAGCGCGCGGGGCGCTCTGCGCTGCGCACCACACAACCCCGCTTCCAGGCCCTGCGCGGTGCGCTGTTCGCCATGACCAGCCTGTTCGGCTTCATCAGCCTCACGGCCCTGCCGCTGGCGGAGTTCACGGCCATCGTGGCGACGGTGCCGCTGTGCGTGACGGTGGTGGCGGCTCTGTGGCTGCACCAGCCTGTGAGCCCTTTGCGCTGGTTGCTGGTGGTGGCTGGCCTGGCGGGCACGCTCGCCATCATCCGGCCAGGCGGCGAGGCCTTTACCTGGGCGCTGCTGTGGCCGCTGTGCATGCTGGCTGCGGGCACGGGCTACCAGGTGCTGAGCAGCAAGATGGCCGGGCACGAGAGCCCCGCCACCACGCAGCTCTACACCAGCTGGATCGCCACCGCGCTGGTGTCGCTGGGCGTGCCGTTCTTCTGGCAGCCAGTGAGCGACCCGTGGATGTGGGCGGGCATGTTCACCATGGGCCTGTCGAGTGCGGTGGGCCACATGCTGCTGCTCAACGCCTATGCGCGCACCACGCCGGTGACGATTGCGCCGTTTCTGTATTCACAGATCGGGTTTGCCATGCTGGCGGGCTGGCTGGTGTACCGCCATGTGCCGGACGCATGGTCGCTGGCGGGCATGGCGGCCATCGTGCTCAGCGGCGCAGCCAGCGCCTGGCTGACCGTGCGCGAGACACGTTAAGCACCAAAACAGCCGATAGCGCTAGTGCAATATGCCTGAGCAGCTATCCATTCAATAGCACCACACTCGCCATCTGAGGATGGATCAGAACGCCACCGCGTGTCCGTCCTTGCGCGGGTCCGAACCTGCGATGTAGCTGTTGCCGTTGCGCAGCACCAGCTGGGCGCCGCCAAAGGCGAACACGCCGTTGCCCTCTTCCACCGTCACCTCGTGCCCACGTGCGCGCAGCGCGGCGACCACGGCGGGGTCAAAGCCCGGCTCCACCGCCACGCCCTTGCCGCCCGTCACGCGCCAGCGGGGCGCATCGGCCGCCGCCTGCGGGTTCTGGCCGTAGCGCAGCACGCGCAGCGCCATCTGGGTGTGGCCCTGGCTCTGCATGGGGCCGCCCATCACGCCAAACGCCATCTGCGGCGTGCCGTCGGCATGCATCGCAAAGGCCGGGATGATGGTGTGCGAGGGGCGCTTGCGCGGCGCCACCTGGTTGGCATGGCCCGGAGTCAGGTTAAAGCCGTGGCCCCGGTTCTGCAGGCTGATGCCCGTACCGGGCACCACCACGCCCGAGCCAAAGCCCATGTAGTTGGACTGGATGAACGAGACCATCATGCCGGATGCATCGGCTGCCGCCAGGTACACCGTGCCGCCGGGACGCGGGGCGCCGTAGCCGGGGTCGCCCGCGCGGGTGGTGTCGATCAGCGCCGCGCGGCTGCGCAGGTAGTCGGGGTTCAGCAGGACTTCGGGCTTCACCAGCATGGCGTCGATGTCGGCGTTGTACTGGTGCAGGTCGGCAAACGCGAGCTTCATGGCCTCGATGCTGGCGTGCACGGTTTCCACATCGTCCAGCGGGTGCTTGCCAATGCCATGTGCATCGAGCATGCCCAGCGCCATCAGCGCGGCAATGCCTTGGCCGTTGGGCGGTATCTCGTGGATGACCGACTCACCAAACCGCTGCTGGATGGTGCCCACCCAGTCGGCCTGGTGTGCGGCCAGGTCGGCCATCGTCATGGCGCCGCCGTTGGCTTGCGCATGCGCGGCGATGCGCTCGGCAATCACGCCACGGTAGAAGGCCTCGCCCTCGGTCTCGGCGATCAGCTCCAGCGTGCGCGCATGGGCTTCGCTGCGGAAGATTTCACCTGCCTGAGGTACCCGACCATTCGGCATGAAGCACTCGGCAAACCCGGGCTGCGTGCCCAGCTTGGCCGCGCCCAGCGCCCACAGGCGGGCGATGGTGGGCGACACCGGAAAGCCATTGCGCGCGTAGTCGATGGCGGGCTGCGCCAGCTGCGCAAACGGCAGCTTGCCCAGGCGCTTGGACAGCGCCACCCAGGCCGACACGGCGCCCGGCACGGTGACGGCGTTCCAGCCGGTTTCAGGGATGCCGCCCAGCTTCTCGAAGTATTCAGGCGTCCATGCTGCCGGCGAGCGGCCCGAGGCGTTCAGGCCGTGCAGCTCCTTGCCATCCCACACGATGGCAAACCCGTCGCTGCCCAGCCCACAGCCCGTGGGCTCCACCACCGTGAGCGCCATGGCGGCGGCAATGGCGGCATCCACCGCATTGCCACCCGCCAGCAGCATGCGCAGGCCCGCCTGCGCCGCCAGCGGCTGCGAGGTGGAGACCACGTTGCGACCCATGACCGCGCTGCGGTTGGAGGCGTAGGGAAGGGACCAGTCGAGGGAATTGGAATTCATAAAGCGTGTGTCTCCAGGGCCCATGTCCGGTGGGCCAGACATGGGTAGATCAGGCATGCCGCAGGCGAGAGACGCCGAGGAAGGGCCGCCCCGCACCGAGGGCATCGTCCCCCTGGGGGGAAGGCGCCGAAGGCAACTCAGGGGGGGTTAATCAATATTTATTTTGTGCTGGCGAATCACCGCCGCCCAGCGGTTGCTGTCGGCCTGCACCATGCTGGCGAACTGCGCGGGCGTGCGCGGCGCAGCGGGCTCCACGCCCAGCTTGGCCAGGCTCTCGGCCACTTCGGGCGCCTGCACGGCCTTGGCAAAGGCCTTGTGCACCTTCTCGACCAGCGCGGGTGGTGCACCAGCGGGCAGGTACACACCAAACCAGGTCACCGACGAGTAGCCGGGCAGGCCGGACTCAGCCAGCGTGGGCAGCTCGGGCGCCAGGGTGCTGCGCTTTTCGCTGGTCACCGCGATGGCGCGCAGGCGTCCGGCCTTGGCATGGGGCATGCCGGTGGGCAGCGAGTCAAACAGCACGTGCGTCTGCCCGGCGATCAGATCAGGGATGGCCAGCGCCGTGCCCTTGTAAGGAATGTGGGTCATCTCCACACCCGCCTGCGCGCTGAAGGCGGCCGTGTTCAGGTGCACGATGGTGCCGTTGCCGCTGGTGGCGTAGTTGAGCTTGCCAGGGTGGGCCTTGGCGTAGGCAATCAGCTCGCCCACGGTCTTGACCGGCAGCGAGTTGGTGACCAGCAGCACGCTGGGTGCGTCGGCCACATGGGCCACGGGCGTGAAGTCCTTGCGCGGGTCGTAGGCCAGCTTGGGCATCAGGTGGGGCGAGATGGCGTGCGTGCTGCTGGTGGTCAGCAGCAGGGTGTAGCCGTCGGGTGCGGCCTTGGCCGCCTCGGCCGTGCCCAGGGTGCCGCCCGCGCCGGGCTTGTTGTCCACCACCAGCTGCTGGCCCAGGTCGGCCGCCACGCGCTGCGTGACCACGCGCGCCACCAGGTCGGTCGCGCCGCTGGCCGGGAAGGGCACGATCACCCGCACAGGGCGGTCCGGCCAATTCGCTTGAGCGTGCGCGGCAGATGCCAGCACCAAAAGGCCGGCCAGGCCCCAGACACCACGGCCCCAGGAAAGTAGACGCATACAGAGCACTCCCGCAAAGACATCGGACACAACAAAGGATGGAACCATCTTAGGAAGCTACGCCTTGCTTGACCACCAGCATTTCAGCAACCGGCTTTGCCACCACGGCAAACCGACGCATACTGCGGGCTTCCCCCTGCCCCTTCCCCCATGCGCCCCCACCTGCTGCAAGACACCACCCTGCGCTACTTTCTGGCCGTGGCGCAGAGCGGCTCGCTGACCGAAGCCTCGGCCCGTCTGCATGTGGCCGCCTCGGCACTGAGCCGCCAGATCGCGGGGCTGGAGGCCCAGCTGGGCACGCCCCTGTTCGAGCGCCACCCGCGCGGCATGGTGCTGACGGCGGCGGGCGAGATCCTGGCGGTGCACGCCCGCCGCACGGTGCTGGACGCCGAACGCGCGCTGGGCGAGATCGGTGCGCTGCAGGGCCTGCGGGCCGGGCAGGTGCGCCTGGCCACGTCCGACGCGTTTGCCAACGAGCTGGTGCCGCGCCTGTGTGTGGAGTTCCAGCGCACCTACGCCGGGGTGCAGTTCAGCGTGATCGCCCTGCCCACGGCCCAGGTGCCTGACGCCGTGCGCAGCGGCGTGGCCGACATCGGCCTGTGCTTCAGCCGCGCGCCGCACAAGGACATCGACGTGGCCTACCGCCAGAGCGCCCCGGTGCTGGCCCTGCTGCCGCCCGGCCACCCGCTGGCCAGCGCAGGCAGCGTGACCCTGGCGCAGATGGCCGCTTACCCGCTGGCCCTGCCTCCGGCCGAAACCACGGTGCGCCAGATGATCGACATCGTCTGCAGCCGCCAGGGCCTGCAGCTCGAAGCCGTGCTCATCAGCAACCACGCCAAGACGGTGGTCAACTTTGTGCAGCTGGGCGGCGGACTGTCCGTGGCCAGCGAGATCGCCGTGCGCCACCTGGTGGCCGAAGGCGCCATCGTGGCCCTGCCCATCAGCGACCCCGGCATGGACCTGCGCGACATCGAAATCCAGACCCTGGCCGGGCGCAGCCTGCCGGTGGCGGCGCAGGCGTTTCTGGAGTTGCTCAAGGAGCGGCTGCCCAGCCCCTGGTGAGGGGAAGCAAGGCCGCTCAGTAGCCGTGCTGCTGGCGGAAATCCCGCGCCTGGCTGAAATGCCCGTTGCCGATGAAAGGCACCGGCGGGCGCAGTGCCGACAGGGGCGAGGGGTGGTTGGAGGTGAGCACCAGGTGCCCCCGATCGGTGGGAATCCACGCGCGCTTGGATTGGGC
This sequence comes from Acidovorax sp. Root70, assembly GCF_001428225.1. Taxonomy (NCBI): domain Bacteria; kingdom Pseudomonadati; phylum Pseudomonadota; class Betaproteobacteria; order Burkholderiales; family Comamonadaceae; genus Acidovorax; species Acidovorax sp. Root70. The sequence goes on along the minus strand of NZ_LMHQ01000032.1, from coordinate 89,477 downwards.
GTGCGCGCCCCAGAGCATGAACACCACCGGGCGCGGGCCCTCGGCCACATGGCGGATGACGGTGTCGGTCAACTCCTCCCAGCCCTTGCCTGCGTGGCTGGCGGCCTGGCCCTCTTCGACCGTGAGGCAGGTGTTGAGCAGCAGCACGCCGTTTTTGGCCCACTTGACCAGGCTGCCGCCGGGGTTGGGGAACGGGGGAAACGCCACCCCCAGGTCGCGCTGCATTTCCTTGAAGATGTTCTGCAGCGAGGGCGGCAGGCGCACGCCCGGCGCGACGGAAAACGCCAGCCCCTCGGCCTGGTCCCGACCGTGGTACGGGTCCTGCCCCAGGATGACCACACGCACCTCCTCGGGCGGCGTCAGCTCCAGCGCGCGCAGCGGCTGGGGCGGAAAGATCGCAGCCCCCGCCTGCAGCCGCGCCTGCAAAAACGCGAGCAGTGCCTGCCCACGCACGCCGGCAAAAAAAACGTCCACCAAGGGCTGCCAGCCAGGGGCCACCGGCCAGTCGGCGGGTTGGGCCGTCTGGAGTTGCGTGACGGGCATTTCAGAGGGATTCATGGCGAAATGGGCTGATAGCGCAGGTGATATATGCGCCAGCAGCTATCAAAAACATAGTGATTACCCACTGTCAAGCAAACAGCTTGGCCAGCGCCAGGCCGGGGTCGTCGGCGCGCATGAAGGCCTCGCCCACCAGGAAGGCGTGAACGCCCGCGTCGCGCATGGTCTTCACGTCGGCAGGCTTCAGGATGCCCGACTCGGTGACCAGCAGGCGGTCGGCGGGCACGTCCTTGAGCATGCCCAAGGTCGTGTCCAGCGTGACTTCGAACGTGCGCAGGTTGCGGTTGTTGATGCCGACCAGCGGGGTCTTGAGCTTCAGCGCGCGCTCCAGCTCGGCGCGGTCATGCACCTCCACCAGCACCGCCATGTCCAGGCTGCGGGCAATGGCTTCAAAGTCTTTCATCTGCGCGTCGTCGAGGCTGGCCGCGATCAGCAAGATGGCGTCGGCGCCCATGGCGCGCGATTCGTAGATCTGGTATGCGTCCACCATGAAGTCCTTGCGCAGCACGGGCAGCAAGGTGCTGGCGCGGGCTTGCTTCAGGTAGTCGGGCTGGCCCTGGAAGAACTGCCGGTCGGTCAGCACCGACAGGCAGGCCGCGCTGACCTTGCCATCGCCTTCCATGTAGCTCTGGGCGATCTCGGCCGGCTCGAAGTCGGCGCGCAGCACGCCCTTGCTGGGACTGGCCTTCTTGATCTCGGCAATCACGGCCGCCTGGCCCTTGGCGATCTTGGCGCGCAGCGCGCCTTCGAAATCACGGGTGAGCACACGGCTCTCGGCATCGGCGCGCATGGCATCGAACGGCAGGCGCTTTTTGGCGGCGGCCACTTCTTCGTGCTTGACGGCCACGATCTTGTTGAGGATGTCACTGCTCATGGTGGGCTGCCTTGTCGGTTTCAATGGGCTCGGCGGAGCCCTGTTTCAGAATACGGGTGAACACGCGGTGCAGCACGACCCCTGCCACGATGAACAGGGCAGAGACGCCCAGTGCGATCCAGGTGCCAGGGTCGTGCCACATGGCTACGTCAGGCCGTCGTATCAGACCTCTGCCGCCAGCGCGTGCGTGCGCGTGACCACCTGCTCCAGCTTGGCCAGCGCGGCGCCGGAGGCAATCGCGGCACGTGCCTTGGCAATGCCGGCCTGGATGGAGTCGGCCACATTGGCGGCGTACAGGGCCACGCCAGCGTTCAGGCAGACGATGTCCTGCGCGGCGCCGGGCTCGCCCTTGAGCACGCCGATCAGCATCTCACGCGACTGCTCGGGCGTTTCGACCTTGAGCGCTCGGTTGCTCGCCATCGGCAGGCCAAAGTCCTCGGGGTGGATTTCGTACTCGGTGATCTGGCCGTTTTTCAGCTCACCCACCAGTGTGGCGGCACCCAGGCTCACTTCGTCCATGCCGTCGCGGCCATACACCACCAGCGCATGCTCGGCGCCCAGGCGCTGCAGCGCGCGCACCTGGATACCGACGAGGTCGGGGTGGAACACGCCCATCAGGATGTTGGGCGCACTCGCCGGGTTGGTGAGCGGGCCCAGGATGTTGAAGATGGTGCGCACACCCAGTTCCTTGCGCACCGGGGCCACGTTCTTCATGGCCGGGTGGTGGTTGGGCGCGAACATGAAGCCGATGCCGACTTCAGCAATGCACTGGGCGATCTGCTCGGGTTTCAGGTTGATATGGATGCCCAGGGCTTCCATCACGTCGGCGCTGCCGCTTTTGCTGGACACGCCGCGCCCGCCATGTTTGCTGACCTTGGCGCCCGCAGCGGCGGCCACGAACATCGAGCAGGTGGAGATGTTGAAGGTGTTGGCACCGTCGCCGCCCGTGCCCACGATGTCCACCATGTGGGTCGCGTCCTTGACGTGCACCTTGGTGCTGAACTCGCGCATCACCTGCGCGGCGGCGGTGATCTCGCCGATGGTCTCCTTCTTCACGCGCAGGCCGGTGATGATGGACGCCGTCATGACGGGCGAGAGCTCGCCGTTCATGATGAGCCGCATCAGGTGCAGCATCTCATCGTGGAAGATTTCGCGGTGCTCGATGGTGCGCTGCAGCGCTTCCTGGGGGGTAATGGGCATGGAATGTCTCCTGGTATTTAAGCAGAGGGCTGGTCTGTGAAGGCCAGCTTGAGCCCGAAGCCGATGAACATGGCTCCCGCCACGCGGTCCAGCCAGTGCATGCCGCGCTGGATCACCCCGGCGCGGCGCGCCATCCACGACGCGGCCAGCGCCCAGCCCACGTTGACGGGGATGGCGTTGAGGTTGAACAGCACGCCCAGCAGCACAAAGGCCAGCGCCTTGTTGTCCGCGCCCGGCGCGATGAACTGCGGCACAAAGGCCAGGAAGAAAATCGCTACCTTGGGGTTGAGCACATTGGTCCAGAAGCCGCCGAGGAACACCTTGGAAAGCGGCGTGTGCTGCGCAGGGGCCACCTGAGCTGCCGCCAGCGCTGCACTGTTGCCCCCATCGGCCCCGGGCTTGGACAACAGCATGCGCACGCCCATCCACATCAGGTACGCCGCACCAATCCACTTGAGCACGGTGAACGCGGTGGCCGATGCGGCCAGCAGTGCGCCCACGCCCACGGCAGCCGCAAAGATGTGCACAAAGCACCCGGCCGTGATGCCCAGCCCCGCCACGATGCCCGCGCGCGTGCCGGACTTGAGCGCGTTGGTCACGATGTAGAGCACATCAGGCCCGGGCGTGAGGTTGAGCAACCAGCCTGCGGCGATGAACATCACCAGCTGGTGGGCGTCGATGAAGTTCATGCGCGCTGCTCCAGAAAGTTCTTCAGCATGGCGTGGCCATGTTCGGTCAGGATGCTTTCGGGGTGGAACTGCACGCCTTCGATCGCCAGGGTCTTGTGGCGCACGCCCATGATCTCGCCGTCATCCGTCCAGGCCGTCACCTCCAGCACATCGGGGCAGGTGGCGCGCTCAATGGCCAGCGAGTGGTAGCGGTTGACGGTGAACTGCTCGGGTAGCCCGGCAAACACGCCCTTTTGCGTGGTGGTGATGACGCTGGTTTTGCCGTGCATCAACTCCTGAGCGCGGACGATGGTGCCGCCGAAGGCTGCGCCAATGGCCTGGTGGCCCAGGCACACGCCCAGGATGGGCAGCTTGCCGGCAAAGTGCTGAATCGCGGCGACCGAGATGCCGGCCTCGGCGGGGGAACATGGACCGGGCGAAATCACCAGGCGGTCAAGCTGCCCAGCATTCAGTCGCGCCTCGATCTCAGCCACGGTGATCTCGTCGTTGCGGAACACCTCTACCTCGGCGCCCAGTTCACCAAAATACTGGACGATGTTGTAGGTGAAGCTGTCGTAGTTATCGACCATCAAGAGTTTTGTCATGCGGCGCTCCCAGCAAGGGCGGGCTCGCGCAGACGGACGAACTCGCGGTGTTCATAGGCAATGCAGGCTTCCATGAGGCTGCGGTAGATGGCTTCCATCACATCGGCGTCGCCGCCTTCGGCCTGGACACGTTCGCGCACGCGAGCCACGATGGCTTCGATGCGGGCTTCGTCGCGCACTTGTTCCACGCCTTGCTTGATGCGGGCGGCCTGGGTCATGTAGCCCACGCGCTCCACCAACAGGGGCACCAGCACGTCGTCCAGCGCGTTCACTTCGCGGCGCACGTCCTGCATGGAGGCGCAGGGTTTGACCTTCTCGATGGCTTGGGGGGTGCGGGTCGTCATTCCAGGCCCTCCTCGACCAGTTCGGCAGCGCGCAGCAGTGCGCGGGCCTTGTGCTCGGTTTCTTTCCACTCCAGCTCGGGCACCGAGTCGGCCACCACACCCGCAGCCGCCTGCACGTAGAGTGTGCCGTTCTTGATGATGCCGGTGCGGATGGCAATGGCCACATCCATATCGCCCGCGTAGCTCAGGTAGCCACAGGCGCCACCATACAGGCCGCGCTTGGTGGGTTCGAGGTGGTCGATGAGCTCCATGGCGTGCACCTTGGGCGCGCCGGTGAGTGTGCCGGCGGGGAAGGTGGCCTTGAGCACATCCATGCTGGTCATGCCGTCGTGCAGGATGCCCTCCACGTTGCTCACGATGTGCATCACGTGGCTGTAGCGCTCCACCGCAAAGGCCTCGGTCACCTTCACGGTGCCGGTTTTGGCGATGCGGCCGATGTCGTTGCGTGCCAGATCGATGAGCATCACGTGCTCAGCGCGTTCCTTGGGGTCGTTGATGAGTTCGACCTCGGTGGCCTTGTCCTTCTCGGGCGTGGCGCCGCGTGGGCGGGTGCCCGCCAGGGGGCGGATGGTGACCTTGGTGCCTTCATCGGTCTTTTCCTGCCGCACCAGGATCTCAGGGCTGGCGCCCACCACGTGGAAGTCGCCAAAGTCGTAGAAGTACATGTACGGCGACGGGTTCAGCGAACGCAGGGCGCGGTACAGCGACAAAGGCGACTCGGTGTAGCGCTTGTGGATGCGCTGGCCGACCTGCACCTGCATGAAGTCACCGGCGGCAATCAGCTCCTTGGCGCGCTCCACGGCGGCTAGGTAGTCGGCCTTGGCAAAGTCGCGCTGGGCGGGGTGGCTTTCGGTGGCCTTGACCACGGGGGCGCTCACCGAATATTTGAGCTGCTCCTTGAGGTCGCGCAGGCGCTTCTTGGCCTTGGCGTAGGCCTCGGGCTGGGCCGGGTCGGCATACACGATGAGGTAAAGCTTGCCCGAGAGGTTGTCGATGACCGCCAGCTCCTCGCACTGCAGCAGCAGGATGTCGGGGCAGCCCAGTGTGTCGGGCGGGCAGGTGGTTTCGAGCTTTTTCTCGATGTAGCGCACCGCGTCGTAGCCAAAGTAGCCCGCCAGACCGCCACAAAAGCGCGGCAAGCCGGGGCGCAGGGCCACCTTGAAGCGCTTTTGGTAGGCCTCGATGAAATCGAGCGGGTTGCCTTGGGCAGTCTCGACCACCTGGCCGTCGGTCACCACCTCGGTCTTGGCCTGGTCGCCAAAGCCGCTGGCGCGCAGCAAGGTGCGTGCGGGCAGGCCGATGAAGCTGTAGCGCCCGAAGCGCTCGCCGCCCACCACCGATTCGAGCAGGAAGCTGTGCTTGCCGCCGTCCTTGGTGTGCGCCAGCTTCAGGTAGAGCGAGAGCGGGGTTTCCAGGTCCGCAAAGGCCTCAGCCATGAGCGGAATGCGGTTGTAGCCTTCGCTGGCCAGGCTTTTGAATTCAAGTTCTGTGATCACGGGGAAAGCTCCCAGCTGTCGCAGCGCGTGTCCCTGTGCATGAAAGCGGGGCGCTGCGGTCCATTCAATCGGCCTCACCGCATCGGGGCGGAGGCCACGGGTGCACGCTGGGGCGGCTGCCCAGGTGCCATCAGGCGTTCAAAGCGACAGGCTGACGCCAGGGCCAGGCTCCCCGGTCGCTGCAACCTGTGATGAACACGTGGTGAATGAACATGGGCCAAAGTGTAGCAAAGCTTTTTTGGCGACCCGATTTGACGCCCCGCAACGCGAGATCACACAACCACTCGAAAACCCTGTTGCGTGCCCCCAGGAGCACTGCAACAATTTGAAACGAACGATCGTTCTTTTTTTAGGAGTTGCACATGAAGTTTCTCCAGCGATGTGCCGCAGCAACAGTGGCATGCCTGTTGGCGACCAGTGCCATTGCCCAGCCCATCACCGTGGCCGACATCAAGTATGAAGAGACGGCGAGCCTGAGTGGCAGCAGCCTTCAGCTCAATGGCGCCGGGGTTCGTTACAAAGCCGTGTTCAAGGTGTACACGGCCGGCCTGTACCTCGAAAAGAAAGCCAGCACACCCGCCGAAATCATGGCCCAGAAGGGCCCCAAGCGCCTGAGCATCACCATGCTGCGCGAAATCGACTCCACCGAACTGGGCAAACTGTTCTCGCGCGGTATGGAGGACAACATGGACCGCGCGGCGTTCTCCAAACTCATCCCCGGCGTGCTGCGCATGAGCCAGATCTTCTCGGACCACAAGAAGCTGGTGGCGGGAGACCAGTTCCAGATCGACTGGATTCCCGGCACGGGCACCATCATCACCGTCAAGGGCAAGCCGCAGGGAGAGCCCTTCAAGGAGCCTGAGTTCTTCAATGCACTGCTGGGCATCTGGCTGGGCAACGCACCGGCGGACTGGAAGCTCAAGGACGCCTTGCTCGGCAAGCCCGCCTGATTCTGGACACCGGGCAAACCCCGACGCTCACCGGCTCGGCGCTGTCGCACGCCCGACAGACGCCCCTCCTACCGGGGAGTAGCCTTTGCCCGATCCATGGCACCTTTCTGATCGCCCCTTTTTTCACCCCTTGTTCTCTTGACGTAACAACGGACCTTGCACTGCGCGCCATCCGCGGCATGCGAGGTCACGGCTGAACCGAGCTTTTCGCGCTATCCGCGCACCGCTGCGAGCCGTCTGTCACACATCCTCCTCCGCCCCAGACACCTTTCGCGCCAGACACCACCATGAAACTCAGCCACCTCTCCGTCGGCCTGCGCCTGGGCGCATCGTTTGGCGCCATCCTGCTCATCACGGCCCTTATCGCCGCCACGGGTATGTGGCGCATTGCCAGCCTGCAAAGCGCCAGCGAGCGCGTCGCCACGCAAGAGATCGAGCAGCAGACCCTGGTGGAAGATTGGGCGTCAGACATTCGCCTGAACTGGGTGCGCACCGAGGCCTTCCTCAAGGCCATCGACCGCGACTACATGGACAAGCTCACCACCGACACCCAGGCGACGGCCAAGGGCATGGAAGCCAAGGTCAAGCGCATTGAAGCCCTGGTGCAAGGCGACCGGGCCAAGGGTCTTTTGGCCGTGATTGCCACGGCCCGGCAGGCCTACAACGACAAGCTCAACGAAATCCGGGAACTGCACCGCGGTGGCGAACCCAACGTGCCCGCTCTGGTAGACAAGGACCTGCGCCCACTGGCCGACAAATACCTGCAGTCGCTGGACGATCTGCGCAAGACCATGGCCGCCCAGCTGGCCGAAAGCCAGGCCGACACCTCCACCCTGGCCAAGGCCAGCCAGGTGCTGCTGGGCGTGGGCACACTGGTGGCCGTGGCGCTCGGCGCATTGATGGGCCTTACGGTCACCCGTTCCATCGTGCGCCCCTTGCAGCAGGGCCAGCACGCCGCCGAAAGCATTGCCGATGGCGACCTGACGCACCCTATCGCCGCCAGCGGCAACGACGAGACCGGCCAGTTGCTGCAGGCGCTGGCCACCATGCAATCACGCCTGGCCACCATCGTGGGCAACGTACGCTACAGCGCCGAAGGCGTGGCCACGGCCAGCGCCGAGATCGCGACAGGCAACAACGACCTGAGTGCCCGCACCGAACAGCAGGCCAGCGCGCTGGAAGAAACGGCCGCATCGATGGAAGAACTGGGTTCCACCGTGCGCCAGAACGCCGACAACGCCCGCACCGCCAACCAGCTGGCCATGAGCGCATCCACCGTCGCCCAGCAAGGCGGCGACGTGGTAGCAGAGGTGGTGGACACCATGAAGGGCATTAACGACAGCAGCCGCAAGATCGCCGACATCATCAGCGTGATCGACGGCATCGCCTTCCAGACCAACATCCTGGCGCTGAACGCAGCCGTCGAGGCTGCGCGCGCGGGCGAACAGGGTCGGGGCTTTGCCGTGGTGGCGGGCGAGGTGCGCAGCCTGGCGCAGCGCAGCGCCGAGGCCGCCAAGGAGATCAAGGGGCTGATAGGAACCAGCGTGGAACGCGTGGAGCGTGGCACCGCCCTGGTGGACAAAGCCGGCGCCACCATGACCGAGGTGGTCAGCGCCATCCGCCGCGTGACCGACATCATGGGCGAGATCAGCGCCGCCAGCAGCGAACAGAGCCAGGGCGTCTCACAGGTCGGCGAGGCCATCACGCAGATGGACCAGGCCACGCAGCAAAACGCTGCCTTGGTGGAACAAAGCGCCGCAGCCGCCGACAGCCTCAAAACCCAGGCCGGCCAGCTGGTGGATGCCGTGGCGGTGTTCCGCCTTTCGGACAACGCCACGCGCCACAACAGCTCCGCACCCGCCCCAGTGCGCAGCAGCGCCCCCGCAGCATCGCGTCTGGACTATCGCAACGTGGCGCCGCGCCAGCTGACCGCCTGAACGCCAGCACCCCGCAATCCGCAATCCGCAATCCGACCAGGCAAGCTCAGGTCAGCTGCGCCAGCGAATCCACAAAACCATCGGCATTCACAGCCCGCACGGGCTGGCCGTGGTTGTAGCCGTAGGTGACCAGCACCACCGGACACCCGGCAGCCCGCGCGGCCTGCGCATCATTGCTGGAGTCGCCCACCATGAGCGTGCGCGCGGGGTCTATGCCCAAGGCTTCGCAGGTCTTGAGCAGTGGCAACGGGTCTGGCTTTTTGCGCTCGAACGAGTCGCCACCGAAGACCTTCTCGAAATACCCGTCAAGGCCTTTCAACTGCAGCAGGGGCAGCGCGAAGTCCCGGGGCTTGTTGGTCAGACACGCCAGCCGCAGGCCCCGGCCCTGCAAAGCCTGCAGCCCCGCCTTCACGCCGTCATACACCCCGGCGTACTGACCATTGATGGCGAGATAGTGGCGCTGGTAGCTGGCCCAGGCAGAAGGGTAGAGCGCTTCAATTTCCGTAGCAATGGAGGCATGGTTGACCTGCACCAGCACGTGATGCAGCACTGAGCGCAACAGATGTTCCGACCCTTTGCCCACCATGTGCTCGATCGTCTGGGCCGCAATCGACGGCAGCTCCAGTTCACGCAGCATGCGGTTCAAGGCCTCATTGAAGTCACCCATGGTGTCCACCATGGTTCCGTCCAGGTCGATGATGGCGGCGTCCACACGGGCGAGCAAGGTGGACAGCAAAGGCGTAACGGCAGCGGGCATGAAACAGGCATTCAGTGAAAGAGACGGGGCCAAGTTTACGGACCCCGTCAAATCCTCCCCCTGCCTACCTCGCTTCATTCAACGCAAGCTGAGCGTTTCGCGCTTCCATGCCGGGTCTTGCCAGCGCTGGAACAGGGGCAGCGCGGCCACATCGCCGGTCACGCGCTCGGTGGTCAGGCCCTCCAGCCGCACCACTTCAAAGCTCTTGCGGTAGCGGCCCTGGCCCCGGGCTTCGCGGGCCACCAGCATTTGCTGGCCGCCAGGCACCCAGCCGGCCCATTCGGCCACGCCGGTCTCGGGCGTGGCGGCGGCGGGTGGCAGCACATCGGCCAGCCAACCGCCTTCGGTTTTGCGTAGCACCCACAGCTCGCGCCAGCCTTCCATCGGCTGCGCCGCCAGGGCCACGGCCGTGCCTTCGCGGTTGGTGCTGGCTGATGCGGCCCATACCACGCCGTAGGTGCAGCGGCGCAGCAGCGGGGCCTGGGCGCTGTGCTGCGCGTCCACCAGCAGCACACAGGTTTCGCCAGGGGCGCCGGGTTCGGTCAGCAGTGTGGGGCGGGCACCTACGGCTGCCACAGGGGCCACCGCCGGCACCAAGGCCCAACGCACGGCGCTCACGCGCATGGCGGCGTCGTTGTAAGCGGCCAGGTCTTCGTCGGGCAGCTCGGCCTTGCTCACGCCACTGAGTTCCGTCAGGGCACGCGCAGCGGCAGCGGCCACCGCTGGGTCGGCAGCGTTCTTGCGTGCCTGCTGAAAGGCGGCAGCACCCCACACGCTGGCGCGGCGCATTTGCACGCGGTTGCGCAGGTAGCCGGGCAGATTGGCCACGTCCACGCGCTCCAGCACGTCAGCCTGCCAGGTGGTGACCTTGGCGCGCTCGTGCGCAGGCAGGTCGGGGTTGATGCACTCGGGGCGGGTCAGCGCCAGGGCGGCGCGGGCGCGCTGCTCAGCATCGGCCACGGGCATGGCCAGCAGGCGGCGAAAGGCCTCGCCCTCGTAGCAGACCTGCATGCGGCCTTCGACCTCGTAGGTGGCAAAGCGCACGCCGTAGCCGTTGACCACATCCAGGTGCGCGGACAGCGTGGCGCCTGACGCCTTGCCCGGCGCGGCCACCGAGGCGCGGCGGGCCAGCCGATCGGCAAAAGTGCCCAGCGCATCAAAGGCCTGCGCGCCCTCCACGCCAGCCAAAGCCTTGGCAGGCGCGGCTTGCAGGTAGGCGGCTGTCAGGCCAATGCCCAGCGCCTCGGCGCCCGGCGTGTCCTGCACAAAGCGCATGACGGCCAGCAGCGCGGGGCCTTCGGTCTCGGTCAGGGCCACGCGGCGCACATCGCTGGCGCGGATGAAGCCACCGCGCTCGCGCTTGTGGTCCCACACCTGCAAATAGTCGAGGCGCTCGCCGCGCACTTCGAGCACTTCGCCCTGCCACAGGCTGGCCTGCTGCTGGGCGCCGTCGCGGGGTGCGGCGCGCAGGCTGGCCTGGTCTTGCACCACGATGGCGCTGCCCTGGGCGTTGGAAGATGGCTGTGGGGCGGCCTCAGCCGCCACGGTCACTGCGGCGCTGGCGACGGCTGCCAGCAAGGTGGCGAGGGTGGCGTTCATGTTCACTGCTCCACGGCTTGTGTGGTGGTGGCGTCGTCGGCCACGGCCGCAGCCTGGGCTGCACCGGCCTGGGCATTGCGGTGGCCGCCCAGCAGCGCGGCACCGATGAAGTCGCCGTTGGTGGGCGGGGACGCGATGATGACCTGGATCTTGTCCGAGAGCTTGTCGGCCAGCGTCTTCTGGATGAGCAGCGGGTGCTTGGTCACCAGCGCGCCTTCGCGGGCCATTTGCTCGGCGTTGACTTTGCCCACGCGGTCCATGCGGTAGGCCTCGGCCTCGGCCAGCTTCTGGCGGGCGTCGGCCTCGCCGTTGGCTTCGATGCGGCGGGCCTGGGCGGCACCTTCGGCGGCTTTGACGCGGGCCACGCGCTCGGCTTCGGCCTCTAGCTGGCGCTGCTCGATCTGGCGCTGCTTGAAGGGCAGCACATGCTTCATGGCCTCTTCCTGCGCCTTGGCGGCAATGACCTGCTCGCGGGCGGCGGCTTCGGCGGCCACTTCGCGGCGCACCTTGTCGGCGTTGGCGTCCAGCTCGGTTTCCTTCACGCGCTTGTCTTTCAGCTCCAGCGTGTAGCGCATTTTTTCGGAGGCCAGCTCTTCGGCCAACAGGCTGTCCATGCCCCGGCGGTACTCGGCGGGCAAATCCACCTTGCCGATCTGGATGCTGCGCAGCGTGACGCCATCGGCCGCCAAGCGAGCGCGCAGCTCGGTTTCGATTATCTGCGCAATCTCGGCACGCTTGGACGAGAAGATTTCACGCACGGTGTAGCGGGCAAACACCTTGTAGACCAGGCCTTGCACAGCGGGCTCGACGATGTCGGCGCCCACGTTGTCGGGCAGGTTGCCAGCCTTCACAGCGGGCGAGTTGGGGTCCAGCGCATAGCGCACGCTCAGATCCAGCCCCAGCGACAGGCCTTCGACCGACTGCAGCGGCGCGCTGCCCGTGGCCTGGCGCATGGCTTCGGGGCGGTAGCTTTGGTCGCGCAGCGAGAACACGCGCACCGTGTGCAGGCCGGGCACCACCCACACGCTGCCATCACGCCACAAGCTCACCGCGCCGGTGAACTGGTTCAGGCGCACACCCAGGTCGCCTTGCGCCAGGTGTTGCACGGGCGGATTGCGGTACACCATCAGGCCCGCTGCAGCCACCACGGCACCAGCGGCCAGCCAGCGCACCGTGCGGGCGGTGGGCAGCAGGTAGGCCCAGTTCAACGGGGCTGCCGACGCGGGAGCCGTCGTGGGGGTGGGGCCTTGCAGATCAGCGTCCAGCACGGGTTCCGTGCCCGCTTCGGGCAAGGGGGTAGAGCGGCGGCCCTTCAGGGTCTGCACGATGCGGTTCCAGGTGGCTTTCATGGTGTTTCTCTCTCAGGTGGTTTCGATGTTGTTGTCGCTTCTGAGCAGTCAAAGTGGCTGACTCATTGAGGACCGATTGTTCGAATTCACCCCGGAAGCAACAATGCAGCGCAGCCCCCAATGCGCTCACACCGCCCGCACGAACCTTCCGGCCCCGGAAGAAAAACTCACACAGCCCGGCGCGGGCCGCCGGGATAATCCGACCACCCCTTACTGCCCGCCCTGCCCATGACTCGCATTGCCGTGATCGAAGACGACCTGCCCACCAGCAACCAGTTGGCCGGGTGGATACGCAGCGCCAAGAGCGGCATCGTCATCGACCAGTGGTTCACCCGCGACGAGGCCGAAGCCGCGCTGGCCCGCGAGCACTACGACGCGGTGGTGCTCGACATCGAACTGGGCCGCGAGCGCCATGCGGGCGTAGCCCTGATCAACGCCATCAACAAGCTGCGCCAGGGCACGCCGGTGCTGGTGGTGTCGGCCATGCCAGCGGCCATTTACCGCAGCATCATGAAGGCGCTGGACGCGTGGGACTACCTGCAGAAAACCACGTTTGAAGAGGCAGACTTCATCGAGACCTTTCTCGACATCCTGCGCACCACACAGGCACAGGCCCCGGCCAGCGCAGCCCCTGCGCCCGTGGGCGACGCCCTGGTGCTGGACCCGCTGTGGCAACGCACCCCCACCTGGCGCGGCGAGCGCATCAACCTGCCGCTCACGGCCCAGCGCATCCTGGCCACGCTGCACCAGCGCAGTGGCGAGGTCGTGTCTTACGACGAACTGTTTGAGGTGGTGAAAAGCGGCCGCAACCGCGACAACGTGCGCAAGCATGTGAGCACCATCCGCGAGGCGCTGCGTGAAGTGGACCCCAGTTTTGAAGGCATTGAAAACGTGCCCATGCGCGGCTTCCGCTGGGTTGGCAAATGAAACGCCTGCTGCGCCCCGCACTCGACATCCCCCGCCTGGGCCTGCCGGCGTTCCGCCTGCGCATTCTGGTGCGCAGTGTGTTTGTGCTGCTGGCCTTGGCCACGGTGGCGCTGAGCGTGGTGGTGCTCAAGGACGAAAAGGAGCGCGCCTGGCAGGCCTACCAGCACGGCTTTGTGCGCAGTCAGGCCGAGGTCATGGCGCGGCTGCGCCATCCCTCGGGCCAGTTGGCGCTGCTCAATGCGAGCCACCTCGGCCAGGGCGTGACGCCGCTGGCGCCGCTGCTGCTGCCCTACGCCGCCATCGACTTTGACGACCCGCAAAAATCGCAGCAGGCGGTGGAGATGGCGGGCTGCTCGGTGCAGTATCCCGACGGGGCCTCGGTGTGCGCGGCGATTGGCAACAACCCGTACGCGGGCGGCTTCATTTACCTGGTGGGCAGCTTTTATGCGGGCGAGCTGACGCCCCGCGAGCGCGGTGCGCTGGTGCCTGCAGAATCACACCGTGCGCGCATCAGCCTGGACATGCGCGGCGCCACCTACCGCTGGATTGCGCCGTACGAGGCCATGCCGCCGCAAGGCAGCGCGGCGGTGCGCGGGCGGCTCACGGGGTTTGTGGACAACGGCGCGCCGCAGCTCGATGCCCATGCACGGCCGGTGCGCGACTTTCGCGGCTGGCTGTGGCAAAACGGCCAGTGCCGCGACCTGCCGCCAAAGCCCACCAACCAAACCTCCACTGGCACCTCTGCTGGCGCCCTCACTGGCGATGCTGCAGCGACAGACTGCGTGCGCCGCACCCACTACTCGATCCGTCTGCCCGTCGAGCTGTTTCGCGAAGCGCTGTTCCGCAAGGACGAACGCCTGGTCTGGCCGCCCGAAGACCTGGGGCAAATGCGTGTGCGCGTGGAGATGCTGGCGCCGGGCGAAGACTCCAGGCCGCTGTTTGACAGCAACGCGCCTGGCGCGCAGTTGGCCGCCTCGCTGAACGACCTCTCGCGCAGCCTGCTGCCGGGCGAGCGTGTGCAGATCCGCAAAATGGGCAGCGACGAGGCCAGCGCCATCACCCTCAAGGGCGTCGAAGTGCAGGCCGAGCCCTCAGCGCCCTGGCTGCTGCGCCTGATCCGCTGGCTGCCGCTGGATGCCGCAGGCGTGGGCCCGGCGGCGGTAACACCCGTAGCGCCCACGGGGCTGGATATTCTGGACACGCCTACCGGCAACTACGTGGTCAACTTCACCGGCCATCTGCGCGGTGTGGAGCAGGGCCTGGCGGCCGTGGCCACGCGCCTGTCGTGGTACCTGGGCGCCATGCTGGGGGCGATTGCACTGGCCTGGCTGGTGGTGGAAGTGGGCCTGATCCGCCGCGTGACGGCCCTCACCCGCCGCGCCGCTGCGGTGTCATACAACGTGCAGCCCGGCCACACCGGCCCCAGGCTGGGCGACCTGGACGTGTCCGACCTGCGCGGATCGGACGAGCTGGGCATTCTGGCGGGCGGCCTGGCCGACCTGCTGCAGCGCGTGAAGGACGACCTGCAACGCGAACAACTGCGTGCCCAGCAAGAGCGCGACATGTGGCACGCCGTGGGGCACGAGATCATGTCGCCCCTGCAGTCGCTGATGGCGCTGAACGGCCCGCAAGACCCCGGCCACCGCTATGTGCAGCGCATGCAGCAGGCCATCCATGTGCTCTATGGAACGGCATCGCCCGCCGAAGCACTGCAGGCCGCCGATGTGCCCGAGGGGCGACTGGACCTGGACGCCTTCTTGCGCAACGTGGCCGATAACGCGCACTTTGCGGGCATCCTGGACGTGGTGTATGCCCCGGGTTCAAGCGACTCAGGCCCGGTCATCGTTCGCGCCGACGAGTTTGCGCTGGAAGACGTGGTGACCCACATCCTGCGCAACGCCGACCGCTACCGCCCCACGGGCAGCCCTATCACGCTGACGCTCACTGCGTCAGAATCCACCGCTAGCGCCACGCTGCACAACCAGGGATCGACGATTGCCGAAGACCTGCTGGAGCGGATTTTTGAACTGGGTGTGTCCGACCCCGGCAGCCCCACCCCGTTGGGCGAGGGCGAACACCGGGGCCAGGGCCTGTTCGTGGCCAAGACCTACATGGCCAAGATGGGCGGCACCATCAACGCCCGCAACACCGAGGGGGGCGTGGCATTTACGCTGACTTTTCAGCGGCTAGGCTGAGACCCCAGGGGTCTTCTGCACGAATCGAGCGCAAAGGATGCGCTGCGGATAGAGACGGGCTGCAAGGCGCAGCAATAGCCATAGCTATTGCGAGTATTTGAAACGTCGCATACCACCCGAGATCGCAGGTGCACACGGCGCGGTAATTCGTGCGGAGGGTCCCGAGAACCCGCAGCAGCGCTATCGCAGCCCAGGATTTGCACAGCACTCGTCATTAGCCCCTGGGGCGCTGCGATGGACGGCGATTGTGCTGCAGCGCTCTACTCGAACTGGACCGTTGTCGCCTGGAGCACGCCCGAAACCACTTGGCTGCCACTCACCGATACGCGTGCACCATTGCGCAAATCTTTCGCGGTACCGTTGGTGAACACAACCGAACTGTTCGATGCATCCACCGGCTGCCCATTGACGCGAAAGTCCGCTACGGATCGGTACTGCCCCACCGTGCCGATGAGCTGGAAACTTGCAGGGCCACCAACCCCGGGCGCGTATCGGATGCGCGCCCGCTTGGCCACCAACACGCCACCCACCATGGTGCCCGCAACTTCGAGCCGGACGCCGTTCCCGATGCTCGATGCAGGCCCTCCTGTGACCAGGGCAGAAGCGATATTCACGCGCTGACCGTACAACAGGAAATCCGAATTCAGCCCCCCGAAGCTAGAAACGATACCCAGCAAATTCGCGGCGAAACTCCCCGTGGTTGGCAGGGTGTGTCCTCGCCGAATCTGTTGTGCGTTGAGAACCCCATTGACAGGCAAGGCCGTTGCTCGCACGTACACCACCATCCCGTTAGCCAATGAGCTGCCAACCAACGTTCCGCTGAACGACGCGGCGCCATAGTTGACCAACAATCCTCCCAGGCTGAAGGTCTTGGAAGCTGTATCGAGTTGCCCCACCGCCCCGGACAAGATGAGAGGCAAGCTGGAACTCTTGCTCTCGATCCGGCTGGCGCGCCAACTGCCATCGCCAATGGGCAACGCATACACCTGCACAGTGGTGCCCACTTTGATGGACGACAAAGACGTGACGCCGTCGTAAATGGTGGCCTCATCTACCAAAACGCGGGTTCCTGACACCTCCAGCGCGCCTGCAGCAGCATCTACCGCTGTGGCAGCACCCCGGAATTCGGGGACCGAGAGCACTGTCGTTGCAGTACCCGTCAGAAGGTCTGGCTGAATGGAGCCGCCGACCAAAACGGTCATCCCGAGACGCAATGCATCTGAATCTTCTGTGGTGATCTGGGCCGAATCCGTAGCGAAACGTACCCCGTTCACGATCACACTGCCAAAGCCGTCTGCGACGCCGACACCCACCGCGGAAGCAGTCACCCCCGTGCCACCAGAGCCCACTCCGCCGCCATCGCCGGGACCTGCTGCCACGCCATCTCCAGAACCATCGCCTGTACCTGTACCTGTACCTGTACCTGTACCTGTACCTGTACCTGTACCTGTACCTGTACCTGTACCTGTACCTGTGCCTGTGCCTGTGCCTGTGCCTGTGCCTGTGCCTGTGCCTGTGCCTGTGCCTGTGCCTGTGCCTGTGCCTGTGCCTGTGCCTGTGCCTGTGCCTGTGCCTGTGCCTGTGCCTGTGCCTGTGCCTGTGCCAGCATCCGAGCCAGTACCAGTACCAATGCCAGTACCTACCCCAGTGCCAGGGGATGTACCCGTTCCAGGTCCAGCGGTATCGCTACCTCCACCCGACACAGATGAATCTGCAGAGCCACCGCAAGCGGCCAATGTGACCCACACCGTCAGCAAGACGGATCGGATCAATACGTGAATGGGGCTTTTCATCGCTAATCTTTCACAGGACGAGATGCATCCAACTCGTCGACATTTCGTTGCGCAGGTTCTGCAGGAACGTCAACGCCTTCCGACGTATCACGCTCCTTTTCGTAGTAAGCGTAGATGCCGACACGCATGCGTCCGGCACCTTGACCGTCGCTCTGCTCCACGGCATCCGTCATCTCACGCACAAGAAGATGGTGAACCTTCTCCCATTGCTGACGCGAAAGCTGCTGAATGCGCTCACAGTCTTCCAGGGACAAGCCTGAGGCAAAAACTGCGCGCTCCAGCATGCGAGGCTGTTGGCCCAGGGTGTTGGACACGGCCGCTTGAAGATGATCACGCACGTTATCTCCCAGAAAGGCCAGCATGTCCCGCACGCTCGCGGTGGGAGTAAAGCTGTCTCCGAGCAAGTGGACCTCTCCGTCCGAGAGCGTAACCAAGTTGAGCCGTTGCAGCTCCTCCAATACGGTGCGATGGTGCACATTTCCTCGGGTCGCAAACCGGGACAGCAACTCAAAGGAATGACCGTCCCCTGAATCCGCCAACGGCAGCGTGCGCTGCGACGTATCTTCAGCAACGACCTG
The DNA here is from genome assembly GCF_001428225.1 of Acidovorax sp. Root70. Classification (NCBI taxonomy): domain Bacteria; kingdom Pseudomonadati; phylum Pseudomonadota; class Betaproteobacteria; order Burkholderiales; family Comamonadaceae; genus Acidovorax; species Acidovorax sp. Root70. Next base: position 71,647 of record NZ_LMHQ01000032.1, on the reverse strand, counting down.
AAGCCAAGCGGTATACGCCTTGGCTGCCGCTGAACTTTCGGTGGCAGGCAGAACAGTTCGGGTGTCGCGCACTCGGGCTGTCACGTCCTTGCGATTGAGCCCGGTGGTAGTCGCAAGCTGACTCAGATTGGGCTTGGAGCCGTCTTTTTTGTTCCAGAGATTTCGCGCTTCATCCACCAGGAGATCACGCAGCACTTCTTCAAGCTGCGGATGTTTCAGCCCCATGGCCAACGCCAGACGCACCGCTGGCCGCAGGATGCGTGCCAAAGCAGCTTGGGTCCAGGAGAGTCGATCTTGCATGGGTATGGATGGGTAACCGGCGATTTTCCGCGAGTTTCAGCACATTGACGCGTGTCGGCCACGTTTGGCGCGCAAAGCGTGTTGCCAATCCAACGGCAAGGAGCAACCTCAAAAGCTGCCGCTCATCGGCAATGCAATACCGCTCATCTCCAGCGCCTCCACGAAACAACTTGCAATAATTGAAATGTGATAATTTCACATACACAAACAACACCGAGCCCCGCAAAGGAGAAACAGCATGGAGCGCAGCAAGGGTTTCTCCTTGATTGAACTGATGATCACGGTGGCCGTGATTGGCATTCTGGCGGCGGTGGCCTACCCCTCCTATCAGGATCAGGTACGCAAATCGCGCCGTGCGGAGGCGCAGTCCGCGCTCATGGACATTGGCACCCGCCAGCAACAGAGGCTGCTGGATACACGCACCTATGCCGCGACCACCGCGGCATTGAACGTCACCGTTCCTCCCCAGGTCACCACTTACTACGCCATTAGCGTGTCTGCACCAGCCAGCACCCCTCCATCATTCACGGCGACAGCCACCCCTCAGGGTGACCAGGCAAAGGACAAGTGCGGAACGCTAGCGATTGATAGCACCGGCACAAAGACCGCAGTCAAAAGCGGAAGCGCCCAAACGGGCTGCTGGTAGGGAAGCATCATGCGCATCGCAATACGCACGCCGGCCCGCGGCTTCACGCTGATAGAGCTCATGGTCACTGTGGCTTTGCTGGCGGTGGTGGTGTCATTGGCGGCCCCATCGTTCCGCGCTCTGTTGGAAACGCAGCGGATGCGGGCAGCAGCCTTTGACCTGATGGCAGATCTGACGCTAGCCCGTAACGAGGCCGTCAAGCGCGGTGTGCTTGCGTCTCCCGTCACCCTCAGCCCAACGTCGGGCAACCAAGACCATTGGGAGTCGGGCTGGAGCGTGATGGTAGGCACCGAAGTCGTGAGCCGCAAAAGTGCCGTCGGTGGTGGCGTAACGTTCACCGGCCCCGCAACCGTCACCTTCGACGCCAGTGGTCGTGTGTCCAACACCACCTCGGTAGCGAGATTTGCACTGGCCAATAGCAACGCCAGTCGCAGCCGCTGCATCTCCCTGGACCCCTCCGGTCGCCCCAAGAGCTCCACCACCAATTGTCCGTCCCCATGAAAGCCAGATCTCACCAACAAGGCGTCCTGCTGATCGAGGCCCTGATCGCCATGCTAATCGTGGCCTTCGGGGTGCTGGGCTTCGCGGGCCTGCAAGCCAAGACCACTCTGGCCAATCTCGAGGGCTATCAACGCTCCCAGGCGCTCATCCTGGTCAGCGACATGGCCGAGCGAATCAACCTCAACCGTGCCAGTGCCGCCGACTACGTAGCCAACAACATCGGCCTGACCGATCCTGGTGATTGCACCCAGCCCTCCCTGACCATCGCCCAAAAAGATGTTTGCGAGTGGTCCAAAGCCATCCAGGGCGCCGGTGAGACGCAAGGCACCACCAAGGTGGGGGCCATGATCAATGCGCGAGGCTGCATCACATCCCCCGCTGCCAACCAGTACCTCATCGCGCTAGCCTGGCAAGGGCTGCAGGCCACCGGCGCGCCCGCCAATACCTGCGGCCAAAACGCCTACAGCAGCGAAGACATGCGCCGCGTTGCGTCGGTCGTCATCCAAATCGGCACCCTGGCCAACACTCCCGCACCATGAGCTCATCCCCCATCTTACGTGCCCGCAGCTGGCACCGCGGTGCCCAGTTGCAACGAGGTTTTTCGCTGATGGAGCTGATGGTCGGCCTGACCATTGGCATGGTGCTAGTCGCCGGATTAGCCGTGCTGTTTGCCAATACAAGTCGTTCTGGCAACGAACTCGAAAAAAGCATTCGCCAGATCGAAAACGGTCGGTACGCGATCGAGCTGCTACATGACGAACTTACCCTGGCCGGCTTTTATGGCGAGGTGCCCGGGGATCTTTCCAACTATTCCAGCCCTGACGTCTGCGCCACTGCGCTGGCAGACCTGGGATGGGATAAAACCACACCCTCGACTCCCCGCTTGCCGCAACCGGTGCGTGGTCTGTCGACCACGGAAGCCGCAGCGCTGCCAACCACCTGCATCCCCAACTACAAACCCGGTACGGTGGCCTTTGCTGTACACCGGCTCGGTACGGAAGCCGTGGCGCCAGCCACTGTGAGTACCACCGATGTACCCTATGCGCAAACCTCGCGCTGCAACAGCGACCCAGTAGCCGACCCCTTCATCCTGTCCGGGGTCGCCAGTAACCTGAATCTCAAAACTTTCAGTTGCGGAAGCACGAGCTTCAATACCGTGCGGCCCTACCTGTCGCGCGTTTACTACATCGCCAGCTGCAACGAGTGCGGTAGCGGCGGGGACGCCACCCCCACCCTCAAGATGGCTGAGCTGCGCGGCACGGCCATGATCACCGTCCCCTTGGCAGAGGGCATTGAGAGCATGGTGCTCGAATACGGGTTTGACACCACCGACCCGGCGTCCGCGACCGCATCCGCGGCCGACAAAGGGCGGCCCGATGTGTTCCGCACCGGCCTGAGCGGTACGGCAGGCGCAAGAGATAACGACTGGAGCAACGTGGTGGCCGTGCGCTTGCATCTGCTGTCCCGCACCGTGGAGCCCAGCTCCGGCTACAACGACTCGGGCAAAACCTACACCTTGGGCCCTACCTCGGTTAGTGGTGACACCACCGGCTTCAAACGCCGGGTGTACACCACCACCGCCCGCCTGATCAACGTGGCCGGCCCCCGGGAAGTTCCTTCCACACCCTGACACTCCATGAAAACCCCTTCCTCCCAACGCGGCGCGACACTGGTGGTGGCCCTGATCTTTCTGGTCCTGATGAGCCTGTTCGCCCTCAGCGCCTTCAACAGCTCCAGCAGCAACCTGCGCATAGTGGGAAATACCCAGGCTCGCCAGGAGAGCCTGGCAACGGCCCAGGTGGCGGTGGAGGCAACGATCAGTTCCGCAGACTTTGCCACCAATCCAGCCAAGGTGGCGGCATCACCCCTGCAAGTCGATGTGGATGGAAATGGCACTACGGACTACACAGCCACATTGACTCCACCACCTGAATGCACACGCGTTCGCCCTCTCACGGACATACCGGACCCAGTACCAGGCGAACCCGACCCCCTTGCAGCCTGCCGGTCAAGTACCACCCTCATTCCGGGTTGCCTTACCACTGAGTGGAATATCCGGGCCGCAGTCGCTGACTCGCGCAGCAATGCCCAGCTAGCCGTTAATCAAGGTGTCAGTGTCCGTGTTCCCGCATTGCTCTTGCCTGAATCGTGCAAATGAAATATCGGAGAAATATCAATATGTCCTATTCGATCACACAGAACCTGTATCGCTGGGCCATCACCGCCACGGCAGCACTAGTTGCACTTCCTGCCCTGGCGCAATACAGCAGCGATATTGACATTTACTCGGGCACCGGCTCCGGGTCAACGTCCAACGTACTTTTTGTTTTGGATAGTTCTGCCAACTGGAACGCCAGTCTAAAGCACACGTGCGTCTACAGCGACGGCACTGGCGCTCCCAGCAAAGGTCAAACTAAAGGGGGGATGGAGCAATGCGCCATATATAACGCCATTGAGGGGTTACAACCGAATGCCGATGGTTCTGCACCGTTCAATATTGGCTTCATGATTTTTAATGAAACCAATGTGGATACGGGTGCCCGAGTCATTAAGGCGCTCACCCCTCTAACCTCCGCAGGGAAAACTGAATTAAAAAACTTCCTCAAGACGTTGGATCAGAATCAGTCTCCCTCGCCCACATCGTATGCCTTGGCTATGCACGAGGCATATCTCTATTTTTCGCAAAAAACCCCATTCTCGGGTCAACGGGCTGGCACACTTCCCTACGACCCCAATGCATTCAGCGGTGGAAAATATGTGCTGCCCGCTGGTTCTGATTGCGGCAGAAATTACCTCATAATTATCGCGAACGGACCGCCGCAGGGCGATCAGATGTCCAATGACGTCATGAAGGCGATGCTGGCCACAGCGGGGGGCAGCGTTGCACCCATCACCTACGCGGCAGGCACGGTAGACCCCAAAGATGCGGCCAACTGGACCGATGAATATGCGCGATTCGTCAATGGCGTGGATCGCACCGCAGTGGCCGACGGAGCTTATGCAACCACCCACACCATCGCGGTCACGGGTGCTCCCAGTGACAAGGCCACCTATCCAGAAATCTTCAGAGGCATTGCCAAGGTCGGTGGTGGAGACTTCTACACGGCCTCAAACTCAACGGCGCTCTCCATCGCTCTGGGCGAGGTGTTCAGCCAGTTGCAGGCGGCAAACAGCGTATTTTCTTCCGCCAGCTTGCCTGTTAGCGCGAATGCACGTGGCAGCTACTTGAATCAGATCTTTATGGGCATGTTCCGCCCAGATGGTGATGCCAAGCCGCGTTGGAGAGGCAATCTCAAACAGTACAAATTCACCTACGACCCCACAACGGACAGTATTGCCTTGGCCGACGCAAACGGAGACGGCGCGATCAGCAGTGCCACTGGCTTTATCAAACCCTCGGCCGTGTCATATTGGACCGCCCCCAGCAGCTTCTGGGTTAATCAGCCACTCGGTACGCCACCCAATGTGGCAGACAAAACGTCCGACTCGCCTGATGGGGACATTGTGGAGAAAGGCGGCATTGCGCAGCAAATTCGTACCACTTATGCCACTAGCCAGTCTGCACGCAAGTTGTATACCTGCATCGGCTGCAGCACCAATACCAATTTGGCCACAAATACATCCACCCAGTTCACCACAGCCAACAGCAGCAGCATGGCGGGCATTTCGACCGATAGTACGCAGCGTGATTTGATCATCAACTGGGTGCGTGGTACCGACAATGCCGGCGATGAAAAAGGCCCTGGAGGCACCACCACCATTCGCCCCAGCGCTCATGGCGATGTGCTGCACTCCCGCCCTGCCGTGGTGAACTACGGTACCGACGCATCTCCGAATATTGTGGTGTTTTATGGATCCAATGACGGCACGCTTCGCGCAGTCAATGGCAATCAATCCGGCACCGGGGCTGGTCAGGAATTGTGGGGATTCATCCCGCAGGAGCATTTCGGAAAACTCCAGCGGTTGAGAAACAACAGCCCGGAAGTACGCCTCTCTACCACAACGGTACTTTCCTCGGCAACCAATCCGCCCACTACTCGTGATTACTTTGTGGATGGCCCCATTTCTGTATATCAAACCAGCTCCAAAGTCTATTTGTACTTTGCCATGCGACGTGGAGGACGTTTTCTGTACGCGCTGGATGTCACGGACCCGGCACAGCCTAAATTCCTCTGGAAAAAAGCCAACACCGATACAGGATTTGGCAGTCTTGGCCAAACATGGTCGGAGCCCCGCATTGCCAAAATCAAAGGATCGACCGACCCCGTTATCGTAATGGGCGCTGGCTATGATGCCAGTGCAGAAGATGTGACGCCGGTGGGCACTACCAGCATGGGGAATGCGATTTTGGTGTTGAACGCACTTACGGGTGACAAGATTGCGCAGTTCAATACGGACCGCAGCGTACCAGCCGATGTCACCCTGGTAGATTCAGACTCAGACGGTTATATAGATCGGGCCTATGCCGTGGATCTGGGTGGGAACATCTACCGGATTGACTTCGAAACCAGTACATCCACAGCAATCAGCGAATGGGGCATCTACAAGCTGGCAGCTCTCAAGGGCTCGGGCACCCGCAAGTTCTTCTATGCACCCGATGTCGTAATGTACAAAGCCTTTGCAGCAGTGCAGGCAGGCTCGGGCGACCGCGAGAAGCCCCTGGATAAAACCTCATCTGATGCGTTCTTCACTGTGCTTGACAAAAACCCAACCAAGGGAACCTTGAGCGGCTTCACCCCGGTGGTGCCGTCAAACCTGGGGCTGGTGGGAACTACTGACAGCAAAGTCAATGGCTGCTTTATCAACATGAGCACAGCGGGCGAAAAAATCGTCAATGCCCCACTCACCTTCCTTGGCACCACCTATTTCGGAACCAACATGCCCGCGCCACCCAAAAGCGGCATCTGCAGTGCAAATCTTGGCGAAGCAAAGTCCTACTCTGTCCCGCTGTTATGCCAGACCCCCACCGTTAATAAGTTCATTGGTGGAGGATTGCCGCCCAGCCCTATTGCTGGGTTTACGACCGTGACCTATAGCAAGCCCAATGGAGATGGAACCAGCACAGAGGTGAAGGTCCAGACACCATTCATCTCTGGGACGGCAAAGAATAAGCCTGCCGCTATCGAGTTCGACAATCCAAAACTTAACCTTAATATGCCCCGCAAGCGCACGTACTGGTACCAGGAGAAGGCACGCTGATCCAGCGAGCACCAACGAAAAAAGGGCCGACGCATGCGTCGGCCCTTTTTCATAGAAGTCGGAAAAGCCTTTCAGCCGTCCAACTGCCCACGCATCGCTTGGATGACAGCGCGGTAATCCGGCTTGCCAAAAATGGCACTGCCCGCCACAAACGTATCGGCCCCCGCATCGGCCACGCGGCGGATGTTGTCGGTCTTGATGCCGCCATCGACTTCCAGACGAATGTCCTTGCCGGACGCGTCGATGCGCTTGCGCACGGCTTCGATCTTGCGCAAGGCGGAGTCGATGAAGCTCTGGCCGCCAAAGCCGGGGTTCACGCTCATGATGAGGATGAGGTCGATGTCGTCGATGACCCAGTCCAACACATCCAGCGGCTCAGCGGGATTGAACACGAGCCCGGGCTTGACGCCCTTCGACCGGATGGCCTGGATGCTGCGGTGCACATGGCCCGAGGCATCGGGGTGAAAGCTGATGTAGTCCGCACCCGCATCGGCAAAAGCGACGGCCAGGGCGTCCACGGGCTGGATCATCAGGTGCACGTCAATCGGCACGGCCACGCCCGCAGGCGTTTTTGCGTGGGGTTTCAAGGCCTGGCAGACCATGGGGCCAAAGGTCAGGTTGGGGACGTAATGGTTGTCCATCACATCGAAGTGGATCCAGTCGGCGCCAGCGGCAATGACGTTGCGCACTTCTTCGCCCAGGCGGGCAAAGTCGGCAGAAAGGATGGAGGGGGCGATTTGGAATGTGCGGCTCATCCCTCGATTGTCGCAAAGCGCAGGGCCACTGGGGTTTTTGACGCCGAGGAGTTGTCCACACACCGGTCGGCACGGTTACCATGCGGCCCATGCCAAAGCACCAGTTTGACGTGGAAGTGCTGCCCGAATACCTGCCCGAGCAGTCAGCCCCGGACACGGGGGTGTTCAGCTTCGCCTACACCATCACCATCACCAACGCAGGTGATACACCTGCGCAGCTGATCTCCCGACACTGGATCATCAGCGACGCGCGCGGCCACACCGAAGAAGTCAAGGGGCTGGGCGTGGTGGGGCAGCAGCCGCTGCTCAAGCCCGGCGAGTCGTTCCAGTACACCAGCGGCTGCCGGCTGCGCACCTCCAGCGGCACCATGCACGGCACCTTCCACTGCGTGGCCGAAGACGGCGAACCTTTCAACACGCCAGTGCCCCTGTTTGTGCTGGAGGCGATCAGCCACGGCCCGTCGGGCGAACCCTTGAGCGGCCGGGTCCTGCATTGAAGATCCATCGCCCCCCCTCTCCCCGCTCCGTGCGGTTGCTGCCCCCCGAAGGGGCCGCTGTTCATCTTGGGGGCCCCCGGCGATGAAAAAGACCGCCGAGCCCAAAGATCTGGCCAGCCTGCTGGCCGCACTGGACCCTGCCGCCGACCTGGCCCATCGCCATCTGTGGCTGATCCACCTGCTGGATTGGGTGCGCGGCAAGCGAGATTCCGTCCCTGCCTCCGTGGGGCGGGTGCAGCTCTTCATGGAGGCCGTCGCGGCGCGGCCCGACATCCGGCAGCGGCTAAAGGACTGGTGGGCCACGCTGGTGGACCAGGTGGACATCACCACCTTGCTCGCAGACTTTGGCTTTGCACCCCGCACGGCACTGGTCAGCGAGGTCGCAGAGCGCCTGCGCACCAAGCTTTTACCCGGCAGCCCCGAGACCATTGACGCGTCAGAACTCTTCATGCTGGCCCTGCCCAGCGCCTTTGACGCCCAATGGCTGGCAGCGCTGGACGAGAGCACCCTGAACCAGCTGGTAACACTGCTGGCCGAGAACGACACGAACGAAAGCCCTGGGGGCGCCACGCGCTGGCACAAGGCTTTGCTGGACGCCATCACTTATTGCGCAGGGCAAATCCTCTCGACCGGTTTCGCACCCGAACTGCGGCTGCGCATGAGCGAATCTGCACGGGAGGCACAACCCTTCCACGCCCTCATCCGCGACGTGGAAAGCCTGCGGGTCGAGGTGCTGCACGCGCTGCGCACCCCCGACCGGCTCAACGAGACCGCCCAACGCCTGCGCGAGCGGCTGGAGTCTTGCCGCGCGGCGGCGGCCACGGTGTATACCCATTTCGAAGACAACGGCATCTCGGTAGGGCTGGTGTTCCGCTTGCGCCAGTTGCGCGAGCGCATCTTGCGCGTGCGGGTGCTGCTCGACTGCCTGCTGTCCGCGCAGCCCGCCGTCACTGCGGCGCAGCTCATGGCACAGCTGGTGATGGTGGGGCAGGAGCGGCGCAGCCTGCGCGCGCTGCTGGCTTCCAACTCCTCGCTGCTGGCGGCCAAGGTGGCCGAGCGCAGCGCCGAGACGGGCGAGCACTACATCACCCGCACCAGCGCCGAATACCGCTCCATGCTGCGCAAGGCAGCGGGGGGCGGGGCGCTGATGGCCTTCACGACCCTGATCAAGTTTGGCCTGTATGCGCTCGCGCTCTCGGCCTTCTGGGGCGGCTTCATGGCGGGCATCAACTATGCCGTGAGCTTTGTGCTGATCCAGTTGCTGCACTTCACAGTGGCCACCAAACAACCGGCCATGACCGCGCCCGCCATGGCGGCCAAGCTCAAGGAGCTGGGCACCGGTGATGCCATCGAGTCGTTCGTGAACGAGATCACGCACCTGGTGCGCTCGCAGGTGGCCGCTGTGCTGGGCAACGTGTTGGTGGTGTTCCCGGCGGTACTTGCATTGGCCGCGCTGATTGCGCTGGCCACGGGCCACCCGGCGATCAGCGAGAAACAGGCAGAGCATGTGTTCGAGTCCCTGCACCTGCTGGGACCTTCGCTGTTTTTTGCCGCCTTCACCGGGGTGCTGCTGTTTGCCTCCAGCATCATCGCGGGCTGGACGGAGAACTGGTTTGTGCTGCACCGCATGGACTCGGCCCTGCACTACAACCCACGCATCACCAGGCTGCTGGGCGCCGAGCGTGCCGCGCGCTGGGCGCGCTTCCTGCGCGAGAACCTGTCGGGCTTCGCGGCCAACATTTCGTTGGGCTTCATGCTCGGCCTGGTGCCTGCGTTTGCTGCGTTTTTCGGGCTGGGGCTGGACGTACGGCATGTCACTCTCTCCACCGGCCAGATGGCCGCCGCCAGCGCTACGCTGGGTCTGCAGGTGCTGCAGCTGCCCGCGTTCTGGTGGGCCATGGCGTCACTGCCCTTCCTGGGAGCGTTGAACGTGTCGGTCAGCTTTTACCTGGCCTTCAGCCTGGCACTGCGCGCGCAGAACGTGAGCGGCGTGGACCGCGCACGCATTTATGCGGCCATCCGCGCCCGCCTGCGCACTGCGCCCCTGAGTTTTTTTGTGCCCGAACGGCACCAGCCGGTGCGCACGCCGGCGCAGGGGTGAAGCGGCAACCGCCGCCTCTGTCCTACACCGGTGGAGTGTTTCCGCCTGTAAATTCGGTGCACCTATGCTCCGACCCGCCCCGTCCCGCCTGCGGACGGCCCGTGTGCTGGAGTCTCCCTACCGACGGGCACCGCCCGTCTGACGCAGAGGTTTGATGACATGAATGAAATCCTGAGCTTTTGGGCGCAGTGGCTGCGCCCCTCGGCCGGGCTGCCCACGGTGCAATGGTCACTGCTGCTGGCAGTGGCGGCCATGGCGGGCTATCTAACCCAGCGCCACACAGGTCTTCCCAAGGTAGTGGGCTATTCGCTGGTGGGCACGGCGGCCGGCCTGGCAGGCTTCAGTGGCGCGGTCTGGCCTCTGCAGGGCATTGGCCTGTTCCTGCTGGAGCTGGGCGTGGCCATTGTGCTGTTTGAATGTGGCGGGCGCATTCCGCTGCGCTGGTTCCGCCACAACCCTATGGTGCTGGTGCAAAGCATTGCCGAATCGGTGCTGACCTACTTTGCCGTGTACTGGGTCCTGGTGTGGCTGCACTTGCCCGTGCAGGCAGCGGGCCCGCTCGCTCTGGTGGCACTGGCGGCCTCGCCTGCGGTGCTGACCCGCGTGGTGGCCGATACCCGCGCAGCAGGCCCGGTGACCGAACGCGCCATTGTGCTCACCACGCTGTCCACGTTGTACGCGCTGACGCTGGGCAGCGCCAAGGCAGAACTCATCAACCGCCAGAGCCTCACGCTGCTCGAAACCATCTCGCCCGTGGTGGTGGTGCTGGGCGTATCGATTGTGGTGGCCGCTGTACTGGCCCTGGTGCTGCGCATGGCGCTGCGCTTCATGAGCCCCACCAGCGAAAACACCTCCATGCTGTTCCTGGCCCTGGTGGCCGCTGGCACAGCGGTGGCCGCGCACATGGGCGGGTCGGCGCCTCTGGCTGCGCTGTTGGGCGGCATGCTGCTCAAGCAGCTCAACCCCCGCCCCTGGGCCTGGCCGCGCCAGCTGGGCAACGCGTCATCCTTGCTCACCATGTTGATGTTCGTACTGGTGTCCACCGTGGCTGCGCAGGCCGACTGGAGCGCCCCTGTGGCCGGCGTGGTGCTGGCCCTGATCGCCGTGCGCCTGCTGGCCAAGGCACTAGGCGTGGCACTGGGCAATGTGGGCAGCGGCGCCAGCTGGAAGCAGGCCTTCTGGGTGGGCTGCGCGATGACACCCATGTCGTCCATCGCCCTGCTGATTGCCTCGCAGTTCGTGCTTGCATCGCCTTCGACCGGCCATGTGATTGCCGGCGTGGCGCTGCCCGCCATCTTGTTGATGGAGGTGTTCGGCGCCGTCATTGCCACCGTGGCCATTTACCGTGCGGGCGAAAGCTCCAAACCCTGGGCGCCCCTGACGCGCAGCAACAACGGAGAAAACCACCGTGAGTCTTGAAGCCTTCAACCATTCCGAGCCGCTGACGCTGGGCGTCGAGCTGGAGCTGCAGCTCGTCAACACCAACGACTACGACCTCGCGCCCTACGCGGAGGACATGCTGCGCCTCATGCAGAAAACCCCGCTGCCCGGCAGCGTGGTGCCCGAGATGACGAACAGCATGATCGAAATCTCCACCGGCATCTGCCACTCGGCCAGCGAGGTGCTGGGCCAGCTCACGCCGATCCGCGATGCGCTGGTCAAAAGCGCAGACAAGCTCAACATTGCGGTGGTGGGCGGCGGTACGCACCCTTTCCAGCAATGGCACGAGCGCCGCATCTACGACAAGCCACGCTTTCGCGAGCTGTCCGAGCTGTATGGCTATCTGTCCAAGCAGTTCACCATCTTCGGCCAGCACGTGCACATTGGCTGCCCGGATGCCGATGCCGCGCTGCTGATGCTGCACCGCATGTCGCGCTACATCCCGCACTTCATTGCGCTGTCGGCGTCGAGCCCCTATGTGCAGGGGCAGGACACGGCGTTTGATTCGGCCCGACTCAACTCGGTGTTTGCGTTCCCCTTGTCGGGCCGCGCCCCCATGGCGCTGACCTGGGACGACTTCACCACCTACTTCAACAAGATGACCCGCACGGGCGTGGTCAAGAGCATGAAGGACTTCTACTGGGACATTCGCCCCAAGCCCGAGTTCGGCACCATCGAGATCCGCGTGTTCGACACGCCACTGACCATCGAGCGCGCTGCGGCCCTCGCGGGTTACGTGCAATCGCTGGGCGCATGGTTCCTGGCCGACCAGCCCTTCATGCCCGAAGAGGACGATTACCTGGTCTACACCTACAACCGCTTTCAGGCCTGCCGCTTTGGCATGGACGCGGTGTATGTGGACCCCGCCACGGGTGACCACATGCCGCTGCGCGAACACATCCTGCGCACCATGGACAAGATCGCCGGCCACGCGGCCGTGCAGGGCGCATCGAGCGCCATGCACATGCTGCGCACCGAGGTCGAGGCGGGGCAGAACGATGCCCGCTGGCTGCGCCAGCGCCAGAGCGAAGAGCAGCTGCTGGCCGAGGTGAGCCGCCAGGCGGCACAGCGCTTTCGCGGCGCGGCGGCCTGATCCGCACTCTCGAAGCCGGCCACATCACGCGCTGGCTATCTCATGCAGCCAGCGCCAATCTGCGCGCTTGCTGCGTACGCCCGCCATAGCCCCAGTCGCTGGCGGGCAGCTCCCGCACCACCACGTAGCTGGCCGCCGCCAATGCGCCATCACCCGCCAGCCGGCGCTGCAGCTCGGCAAACGCAGCGGTGATGAAGGCGGCCTTCTCCTCTTCGGTGTTCGTGCCTTGGGTGATGCTGATCTCCAGCAAGGCCGTGGGCTGCGCCACAGGCGCACCGCCGATATGCCAGCGCGCGGCGGGCAAGTCGTCAATGACCACGGCCGTGACCTCGCGGCGCTTGCCCAATAGCTGAACCGTGAGGTCGGTCAGCGCGCTGGCCAGCGCCTGGTAGCGCTCGGGGTTGTGCAGCGGGGTCAGTTTCAGGACAAGGGTGGGCATGGTGTCGTGGCTTCCAGTGTGGATGGGTGGGAGGGTGCGGACTGGGTCTGCATCGCATGAAGAACCCGTCGGTAAAGGCGCACAAGCCCCCGCGCTACCCAGGCATGGGCATCGCGGATCGCCTCCTGGCGCAACTGCAGCGCGTGGCGCTTGGCGGCATCGCGCAGGCGCTGGTAGTCGTCGGGGTGCAGGTGGGGGTTCATGGCATTCCTTTCGGGGTGGAGCCACTGTAGGCAGCACAGGGCGCGGCGGAAACGGCGGGTTGTGCAAGACGGCTTTGCGCCTGCTGCAAAGCCCCCCCGTTACCATTGCCCGATGCGCGACATCCGCTTTGAAGACATGCACCTGTTTGCCCGCGTGGCCGATCTGGGCTCGCTGTCGGCCGTGGCGCGCGAGCGCGATGCGCCGGTAAGCCAGGTCTCGCGCGCGCTGGCGCGCATAGAGCAATCCTGCGACGCGCGGCTGGTCCATCGGAGCACGCACGGGCTCACGCTCACGGCCGAGGGGCAGACCTTTCTGGACTACTGCCGCCGCATCACCGGCGCACTCGACGAGCTCGAAGGCGAGTTCGCCCAGCAAAGCAGCCAGCCCAGCGGCTGGGTGCGCGTGGCCTCCAGCTCGGTGGTGGCCGAATACCTGCTCATCCCCAGCTTTGAGAGCCTGCAGCAACAGCACCCGCAGCTGCGTGTGGAGCTGGTGGTGGACGACCGCATGGCCGATATGGCGCGCGACGGCATCGACATCGCCATCCGCACCGGCCCGCCGCTGACCGACACCGTGGTGGCGCGCCCGCTGGGCACGCTGGCCCGCGCGCTGTATGCCACACCCGGCTACCTGCAAGCCCACGGTGTGCCGCAGCGGCCGGGCGACCTGCGCCAGCACCGACTCATCACCAACAGCGCGGTGGCCTTTCTGAACCACTGGCCCTTTCTGATCGATGGCGTGCACGAGGTACTGGTGGCCGAGGGTCACTGGCGCTCGGGCAGCACAGCCATCACCGCGCGCCTGGCGTTGCAGGGCCTGGGCATCGCGCGCCTGGCCACCGTGGTGGCCGATCCCCTGGTACGCCAGGGCCTGCTCGCGCCCGTGCTGGCCCACTGCGTGGACCTGCAGCCCACGCCCATCCACGCCATCACCCTCACTCGCAGACACCGGCTGCCCAAGATCCAGGCCTGTATCGACCACTGGGCGACGTGGTTCTCTAAGCAAGCCAGCGGTGCTGGACACCCATGACGCCTTTTGACCTTTTCTGGATTACCAACCACTGCCATGGGTGAATTCGACCTAATTGCGCGTTATTTCACCCGCCCCGTGCGCAAGGCGGCCCTGGGTGTGGGCGACGACTGCGCACTGCTGGCGCCCGCACCCGGCACGCAACTGGCCATCTCCAGCGACATGCTGGTGGAGGGTCGCCACTTCTTTGCCGACGTGGACCCCGAAGCCCTGGGCCACAAGGCGCTGGCCGTCAACCTTTCGGACCTGGCGGCCTGCGGCGCCAAGCCGCTCGCTTTCACCCTGGCCCTGTCGCTGCCCCGGGTGGATGAAACTTGGCTTGCAGGCTTCTCGCGCGGGCTGCTGGCGCTGGCCGATGCGCATGGCTGCGAGCTGGTGGGCGGCGATACCACGCAAGGCCCGCTCAACATTTGCATCACCGTGTTTGGCGAGGTTCCCACCGGCCAGGCCCTGCTGCGCAGCGGTGCGCGGCCGGGCGACGACCTCTATGTGAGCGGCACGCTGGGCGATGCCAGGCTGGCGCTGGAGGCGCTGCTGGGCCACATTGCCCTGCCCGCCGAGGTGCTGACCCGCGCTCGCCAGCGGCTGGAGCGCCCCACCCCGCGCGTGGCCCTGGGCCTGGCGCTGCGCGGTGTGGCCAGCAGTGCCATGGATGTGAGCGATGGCCTGCTGGGCGACCTGTCGCACATCCTGAAAGCCTCTGGCGTGGGGGCCCGAATCGACACCTCATTAACTACTGATTTGATAGCAGAAAAGGCATATTCGACCAGCGCATCCGGCGTATTCGACGCTAAACTGCTCCACCAATGCACGTTGGCAGGCGGTGACGACTACGAACTGGCCTTCACCGCCCCACCCGCGCAGCGCGATGCCGTGGCTGCCGCGTCGCAAGCCAGCGGCACGCCCGTCACCCGCATTGGCACGGTGCTGGCCGAGCCCGGCCTGCAGTTGGTGGATGCACTGGGGCAGGTGGTGGAGAACCGCTATGCCTCGTTCGACCATTTCGGGTGATGGGTGGTGGACGGCAAAAATTTTTTCAACCCATGAATCCTTTTGCGCAAACAGCGGCTCTTGGTGGTGAAGGCGCCCTGTGCTGGCACCTTCGTCACCACACCAAGGAGCTTTTCACCATGCTGTACCGCAAGAACATCACCCGCCCCGAAAGCCTGCTGCGCGCTGTCGGTGGGGTCGCCCTCATCGCCGCGGGGCTCTGGTGGCTGTCCGCCTCGCCCCTAGGCTTGGTCCTGGCCGCCTCGGGCGTCGGCAGCATTCTGAGCGGCGCTTTCGGCTACTGTCCCGCCTGCGCCATGGTGGGTCGCAAACCCGTCGAGTGAGCGGCGCCCCATGACAGCAACGTCCCCGTCCCTCACCGTGGCCCAGCTGCTGCCCGCCGCGCGCAGCGGCGATGCCGTGGCGATGGAGCAGCTGCTGCGCCTCACCCGTCCTGACATCCGCCGCTATGCGCTGCGCCACTGCGCAGCCACCACAGCCACCGATGACGTGGTTCAGGAAGCGCTGATCATCGTCTACCGCCGCGTGGGCGCACTGCGCGAGGTGGCGGCGTTTGGCGGCTGGGTGGTGCGCATCGTGCAGCGGCTGTGCATGCGGCCCATGCTGGCCTGGCTCAAGGGCGAGCCGCTGGCGCAGGTAGAGGACAGCCTCGCCTGGTCGCACCGTCCCGACCACGAACTGCGCCACGACCTGGCCCTGGCCATCGACTCGCTGCCGCCCCTTTACCGCGAAGCCCTGCTGCTGCGCGACTTCGAGGAGCTGACTATCGAAGAAATGGCGCAGCGGCTGGGCGTGACACGTGAGGCCGCCAAAAGCCGCCTGCACCGCGCGCGGGCCCTGGTGCGCGAATACCTGGTGCCCACGGACCAGCACCCGACAAGCTAGGCCACGGAGAGACGCAGGGCCCCTGCCCTCAACGCATCTGGAACAACTCCTGGTGAAAGCGCGCAGGCGAACGCCCCAGCTGCTGCATGCCCTGCCGCACCGCCTCGGCAAAACCCTGCGGCCCGCAGAACCACACACTTGCCGCGTTGCTGGTGCCTGCCAGCAGCGTGGCCGGTGTCACGGGCCCGGCATCGTCGCTGTAGTGGATCTCCAGCGTCACGCTGGGCAGACGCGCGCACAGCGCAGCCATGCGTTCGGCAAACACCGCCTCGCCCGCATGGCGCACGCAGTAGTGCAGGTGCACCCGGGGTGCCAGCGCGGGCGTGGACTGCAAGGATTCAAGCCAAGCCATGAACGGCGTGGCGCCGATGCCTGCAGCCACCCACACCTGCTCGGGCGCGCTGTCGCTGCGAAAGTCAAAACAGCCATACGGCCCCTCGATGTCCACCCGCTGGCCCGGCTGCACTTGCAAAGGCAACTGCGCCGTGTGATCGCCCAACGCCTTGATCGCAAAACGCAGCGTGCCGTCACCCTGGTCTGCATTGAGCACGGTGAACGGGTGCGCGCCTTCGGCTTTGCCAAACGTGACAAACGCAAACTGCCCGGCCGTGTGCCGCCAGGCGCTGGCGGGGCTAACCTGGCAGGTCACCTCCAGCACGCCAGCGGCTTGCTGCGACACGCTGACCACGCGGGCCGCGTGGCGGCGGCCGCGCCCGATGGCCCCGGCCAGCGAGCGCACAGCGCACAACACGCCCGCCAGCGTGCAAAGGCCCACCAGCACGCCCGCAGGCTGCGCCCACCAGGCGGGCGGCGTCAGCACCACCGCATGAAACGCCAGCACCAGGTACACCCCAGCCAGCAGCTTGTGCAGGTAGCGCCACACGTGGTACGGGAACCGCTGCCACAGCGTGATGACCAGCATGGCCGCGAGGAACCACACCGCCCACTCCCCCATCTCTTCGGCCAGGTGGCGGAAGGTGTTGAGCCACCAGTCTGCGCGCGGCGTGCGCACTGGGCGGCCCACCCAGGCGGCCAGCAGGCTGCGCGACAGCTGCAACCCATAGTGCAACAGCCCCAGCACGATGGCTCCGATGCCCGCCCACTTGTGCAGGCGGTAGCTCTTGTCCAGGCCGTCCAAGGACTTCTCAAGCCACGCGGGGCGCACGGCCAGCACCATGATCAGCGACATCAGCGCCCACGCCGCCACCCCGGTAAGCAGGATCAGCTGGTTGCGCCACCACCAGATATCACCCCACGCGGGTGGCGCTGGCTGGGGCACCCACAACGCCAGCAGCCACGCGCCCATGGCCACTGCCAGAGAGCCACCCAAGACCTTCTTCCACATCACACGCCTCTGTCCATTTATTGCAATGCAACAAATATAGAGAGCCGCGATGAACGCCACCTGAACCGCATGTGAAGAATCTGCAAAGCGCGGCAGCTTGTGGCCCGGGGTTGACCTGCATCAGCCCTGCGCACGGGGAGCCGCGCTCAGAGGGCGCTCACGCCCTTGTTCTCATGCGCGCACAAAACGCGCCAGCGGCCGCCGTGGCGTGGCGGGCACCTCGCCCTGCGGGTAGCCAATGCGGCAGAACATCTGCACCGTGGGATCTTGCGGTGTGCGCGGAGCGGGCCGCCCCAGCACCAGCTGGTGCACGCGCTCGTAGTGCAGGGCCATCTCGGCAAACTCCTGCACGGCCTGGCTCATGGGGTGCATGCCCACGCCCAGGGCCGTGGCCTGCAGTTGCTGGCGCACGTAGGCACGCCCAGCCCGTACCTGGTCGCTGCGCGTGTTGGGGCCGGTGATCCACACAAAACCCATGGCCGTGCTGCTGTGACCTTCGAAGCGGCCCATGGCATTTTTGTAGGCCGCGCTGCCTTCAGCGGGCGGCGCGCTGCGGTCGAACATCCCCAGCGCCGACACCGCGCGCACGAAGGGTGAATTGATCGAGATGCCATCCCGGTGCTGCAGGATCTCCGCCGGGCCCACGCGCGTGAGGTGGATGCTTTCCATCATCGTGCGCGGCGTGAGCAGTTCGACTCTGGCCGACTCCCAGCACAGCGTGCGCAACGCGGGCAGCTGGTCGGCGCTGACGGTGCCCCCGAAACGCAGCGGGGTGTTGGCTGGCGCGCCGTCCAACAATTGGGCCAGCAGTGCGGGCGCCACGGCGCGGGTGGTGTCGAAGTCTGTCTTGGGCGTGTGGCGCAGCAGCACCTGCGCAAACAGCGGGTCGGGCTGGCCACCGGGTTGCAGCGTGATGCGCGCCACGGGGCGGTCGTCCCAGTCCTTCAGCGCCGCAGGCATCTCGCCCTGCGGCCACAGCAAGACCTGGCTGGCCACACCCTGCTCGGCCAGCGCCATCACCAGCAACTCCAGAAAGGCGCCATGGCCGATCAGGATCTGCCGGCCCAACGGATCCGTCTGTGGCAGCACCCGCCCGGGGTCGGTGCGCAGTGTGACGACACCGTCCTCGCGCAAATCCACCAGCCAGGGCTGCAGGTTGTGCGAATTGGGCGCGGTGATGGCGTAGGCCACGGCGCGGCGGCGCACCTCGGTCTCGCCCACGGGGCCTTGCCAGGCCTCGACCGCCTCGGCGGGATAGTGCGAGTCCAGGGCGCCACAGGCGGCCAGCGTGCCCGCTGTGGCGGCGGCGACGGAGCCACCACCGGCCAGCCGGATGAAATTGCGACGGTTCATGAGCATGCTCCGGTGATTCAACGGTCGTGACGTCAGGCCAGCGCGGCGCGGCTGGACTGCATGGCCACCAGTCCCAGGTCCATCAGCGCCTGGCGCACGGCCTGATCGAACGGGGTGTGGGGCTCATCGCCGATCAGGGCGCGCAGGCGGGTGTTGTCCAGCCGGTGGGGCGTGCGCCACAAGTAGCGCATGGCCGCCAGCGCGGCAAACGTGGGCGCCACCACACCGGCCACACACAGCAAGGGCCACGGCAACTGGCCCACCCGCAGCGCACCCGTATCGGGCAACCAGCCCTGCTCTGCAGCGATGGCCGTGAAGCTATGCAGCCACTGCTGCGCGGTGACGTGGTGGCCCCCGAAATGCAGGCATTCAAACGCGGCCAACCGGTGCCGCTCCTGCGCCACGCGCACGAAGGAGCGGGCCAGATCGGGCAGATAAGCCCAGGGCGTGGCCACATCCAGCGGGCCGGGCCAGGTAACGCGGCCCCGGGGCAGGTCCTTGGCGATGGCCTGGTCGATCCAGCTGCCCGTGCCGCTGCCGAAGAAATCTCCGGCGCGCAGCACGATGGCGCGCATTTCGCCCCCTTGCGTGGCGGCGTGCAAGCGCTGCTCCAGCTGCACCCGCATGCGGCCCTTGAAGCCCGTGGCGTTCTGGGGCGTGTCTTCGCGCAGCACGGGCGGCATGGCTTCGCCAAAGTTGTAGACGTTGCCCGGCAGCATCAGCGTGGCGTGCAGCTGGCGCGTGACGGCAATCGCCGCCTCCATGAGTGCCGGGGCCTGCTCGCGCCATGTCTTGTGGGTGTAGGCGGGGTTGAGCGCATGCACCACCACCTGCGCGCCTTGAGCCTGGGCGGCCAGCGCAGCGGTGTCATCGACCGCTACGGGCAGCCACCACACGCCGGCGATGGCCGGCAGTGCCGCGCCCTGAGCGCTGGGCCGCACCTGCGCCAGCACCTGCCAGCCGGCGTGTGCAAACGCACGGGCAGCCGCCAGGCCGAGCCGGCCCCGGGCGCCCAGGATCAACACGGTGGAGGGGTTGTCCGTGCAGGGTCGAGAAAGAGGATGGGGGGTCATGTCAGGGCTCCATTCACAAGGGATGGAGCGATTGTGAAATCGTGGTCACCACTACACAATTGGCTAATCATTCATAACAGCAATGCAAATATGAATACCTCCACCCGCCACCGCTGCCACCCCATCGCGGGCACGCTATCAACATGAATCAAACCTTTGACTGGAGCCTGGTGCAGTCCTTCCTGGCTGCGCTCGACCAGGGCAGCCTGCTGGGCGCCGCACGCGCGCTCAATGCCAGCCAGCCCACCATCGGCCGCCACATTGCCGAGCTGGAATCGCAGCTGGGCGTGGTGCTGTTCGAGCGCACGGGCCGTGGCCTGCTGCCCACGGCCACGGCACTGCGGCTGGCCGAATCGGCCCGCGCCATGGAAGCCGACGCCCACCAGCTGGCGCGCAGCGTGTCGGGCGCGGAGGACGGCGTGAGCGGCACCGTGCGCATCACCGCCAGCCAGCCTGTAGCCTGCGTGCTGCTGCCCCCGGTCCTTGTGCGCATGCGCCAGGCCCTGCCCGAGGTGCAGGTGGAGCTGGTGGCCAGCAACCAGGTCACCAACCTGCTGCGGCGCGAGGCCGACATTGCGCTGCGCATGGTGCGCCCCGACCAGGCCAGCCTGGTGGCCAAACGCATCGGCGCGGTGACGCTGGGCGCCTATGCCCACCGCGACTACCTGCGCCGCAAGGGCACGCCCCGGCAGCCGCCCGACCTGCTGCAGCACGAGCTGGTGGGCAACGACCGGCACGAAGACATCCTGCAAGGTTTTGCTGCCATGGGCTACCCGGTGGAACGCCAGCACTTCGCGTTCCGCACCGACGACCTCATGGCCTACTGGGAGGCCGTGCGCGCAGGGCTGGGCATTGGCTTTGTGGGCAACTACATGGCCCGCACCGACCCGAAAGTGGTGGCCGTGCTGCCCCAGTTGCCGCTGCCTGATCTGCCCATCTGGCTGACAGTGCACCGCGAGATACGCACCAGCCGCAAGATCCGGGCGGTGTATGACTTTCTGGCGGCAGAGGTGCCTCTGGTGCTTTGAGAGCATGTTGACGTTCTCCGCGCCCGTTCCAGGCCACGGCGGCTGCTAGCATCCCATTCCCTTTGTCCACCGCGCCAAGGAGCCCCGTGATCCATTCCTCCCTTGCCTCGCGCTTGCACTCCCCACGCCCGCTGCGCCCCCTGTGCCTGGTCAGCATGGCCCTGCTCTGCAACGCGGCCTCGCCGGCCCTCGCCCAGGACACCTCCCGCATCGCCCGCGTCACCGTCTACCCCGGCAGCGCCACGGTGGAGCGCGTAGCCAGGGTGGCCGCTGGCGCGCGCAGCCTCACGCTGGCCTGCCTACCCGCGTCGCTGGATGTGCAAAGCCTGCAGATCAACGCCGACCCCGCCGTGCGCGTGGGCGAATTCAATGTGCTCACCGAGGACCGCGATGTGGCGGCAGGCTGCTCCAGTCCGCTGGACGGCCGCATCCGCGAACTGGAGGACCAGATCGCCGGGGTGAAGGCCGAGGCCTCGGCCCTGCAGCTGGTGGATGGCTATCTGCGCAGCGTGGCGCAAACCGGCGCGGGCACTGAGGGGACAGCGCCTGCCGCCACCGCTCCCCGTGCGGCCACCCCCACGCCCGCTCAGATCACCGCCACCGCAGAGGTACTGCGCAAGTCCGGGCAGGACAGCGCTGCGCGCGCGCACCAGCTTCAGCGCAAGCAGGAGGCGCTGGAGCTGGCCCTCAAGCCCTTGGTGGCAGAACGCGACCGCGTGGCCAGCCAGCGCGCGAGGGTGGTGTCGGTCACCATCAATCTGGCCACCGAGCGCGAGGCCGAGCTGCGCCTGTCCTACCAGGTGCGCGGCCCCGGCTGGCAGCCCATCTACCGGGCGACGCTCGATGCCACCAAATCCACGGTGCTGATCGAGCGCCAGGCGCTGGTGGCGCAGAACAGTGGTGAAGACTGGGGCAACGTGCAGCTGACTTTGTCGACGGGCCAGCCCGGGCGCGCCACACAAGGGCAACTGCCGCGCCCCTGGTGGCTGAACGTGGCGCCACCGCCCCAAGGCTCGCCTGCACCCGCGATGGCGATGGCACCAGCGCCCGCACCGACCGTTGCGTCACTGTCCCGGTCCCGCAATGCCGCCGAAGAGGCCATGCCCACGTTCGACGTGAACGCCCTCGACAAAGGATTTGCCACCGAGTTCGCCGTGCCCCAGCGCATCGCCGTGCCCTCCAGCGGCCAGCGCGTGACGCTTGCGCTGGGCAGCCACAGCGCCCCCGCCACGCTGAGCACCCGCACGGCACCCGCCGTGGAAGAAGCGGCCTACCTGGTCGCGCAGATTGCGCAGCCGCCCGGTGTATGGCCCGCAGGTGCAGCGGGCCTGTACCGCGACGGCGCCTTTGTAGGCAACGGCCGCATCGACTTTGGCGCGCCCAGCGCGGGTGCCCCGGCCGGCAGCACCAGCCTGTCGTTTGGCCGCGATGAACTGGTCACCGTGCGGGCGGAGCCCGCGCAGGATCTGACCGGCAGCAGTGGCTTCACCAGCTCGCGCGTGGAGCGCAAGACGCGCCGGGCCTACAGCGTGGAGAACCGCCACAAGACGGTCATCACGCTGCAGGTGCTGCATGCCGCACCAGTCTCGCGCAATGAAAAGATCGAGGTCGAATCGCGCTACCAGCCCCAACCGGCGGACACGGCCTGGAACCGCACGCCCGGCACCGTGGCCTGGCAGCAGCCTGTGGCTGCAGGGGCTACCGCGCAGTTCAGTGCCGAGCACACCATCCGCTACCCCAAGGATGTGGAGTTGCTCGAACGCCAATGACCCAGAGACCCTGCAGCCGACCGCCCGCCGCACACAACAACGGGTCGGTCACAATCCGTCACAGCGCCCGCCAAGGCGCGACCGAGCCCCCAGGAGCCCGCCGCCATGAGTTACCAACACCTCCTCGTTGCCGTTGACGGCAGCCCCACCTCCGACCACGCGCTGACCGAAGCCACGGGCTTGGCCAAGGCCTCGGGCGGCCGCATCCGCCTGCTGAACGTGATGGACCCCGTGGCCCACATCAGCGGCTTTGAGCGGCCCGAGGTCTACAGCCAGGAAGTGCTACCCCGCCTGCGCAACGCGGGCGAAGCCCTGCTGCAGCAGGCACGCCAGCGCGTGGAACAGCAGGGCGTTCCCGTGGACACGGTGCTGATCGAAAACCTGGATGCCCGGGTGGCTGACCTGTTGGTGGAACACGCTCGGGCCTGGGGCGCCGACCTGATAGTGCTGGGCACCCATGGGCGCCGTGGCCTGGCCCGCGTGCTGATGGGCAGCGATGCCGAGCAGATCGCCCGCACCGCCCCCGTGCCCGTGCTGCTGGTGCGCCTGCCCGCCGAAGCTGCCGGCGGTGCCGCCGGCGCCTGACCCTTTTTCTTCCATGCCATGACCGTTTCCGAGCCCCTGCCACCCCTTGCCCCTCAGCGCCCCAGCGTGCGCTTCATGCTGTCCCACCCCGCCCACTTCATGGCGCTGGGCTTTGGTGCGGGCCTGGCCCCGAAGGCGCCGGGGACCGTGGGCACCCTGTGGGCTTGGCTGGCCTACCTGGTGCTGCAGCAGTGGCTGAACCAGCGGCAAATGGGCTTGCTGATCGCAGTCAGCACCGTGGTGGGCTGGTGGGCCTGCACCACCACGGCACGCCACATGCGCGTGGCCGACCCCGGCAGCATCGTGTGGGACGAGGTGGTGGCCTTCTGGCTGGTGCTGTGGCTGGCCATGCCCATGGGGCTGTGGGGGCAGGTGGTGGCGTTTGGGCTGTTCCGCTTTTTTGACGCCGCCAAACCCGGCCCGGTGGGCTGGGCCGACAGCCTGTTCAAGGGCTTTGGCTGGCGCGGGGGCTGGGGTATCTTGTGGGACGACTTTGTGGCAGCCTTCTGTACCTTGCTGGTCATTGCACTGTGGAGGTTCTGATGGCACCCACATCACTATCAAAAAGTGAGCTACTAGAGCAAGAAGTACAAGCGCTTGATGCCAATTTGACGCAAATATCGCTGCGTTTGCTGGCCCGCCGCCACCTACTGGCCACTGCCGAAAGCTGCACTGGCGGCATGATCGCCGCCGCCTGCACCGACCTGTCGGGCTCCAGCCAGTGGTTCGAGCGCGGCTTTGTGACCTATTCTAACGAGGCCAAGGCCGAGATGCTGGGCGTACCCCCCGGCCTGATCGAGCAGCACGGTGCGGTGAGCGAGCCTGTGGCGCGCGCCATGGCCGACGGCGCCCTTGCCCACTCGCGCGCGCAGGTCAGTCTGGCCGTGACGGGCGTCGCGGGCCCCACGGGCGGCACCGAGACCAAGCCGGTGGGCACCGTGTGGTTCGCCTGGTGCGTGGGCGGGCAAACCCACAGCGAAATGCAGCACTTTGCTGGGGACCGCGCCGCCGTCCGCACGGCCACGCTGCGGTACGCCCTGAAGCGTCTGCTGAGCCTGCTGCCTGCCTGACTTTACCGGGGCACCATGCCCAGGCCTGGCCTGAGTAGCCGCTGTCGTCCACAAGACAGGGCTTCACCCGCCCCTTGCCACACCATACGGCCATGACAACGACATCTCCCTGGTTTGACGGCTTTGCCACTCAGCGCATCACCACCTCGGGCGCGGAGATCTTTGTGCGCACCGGGGGCACCGTGGGCGCTCCGCCGCTGCTGTTGCTGCACGGCTTTCCGCAAACGCATGCGCTGTGGCACCGCGTGGCACAGCAACTGGCACGCCACTATTTTCTGGTGCTGCCCGATCTGCGCGGCTATGGCGACTCATCCCACGCGCCGGGCCTGCCCGACCACAGCAACTACAGCAAACGCGCCCTGGCGCAGGACATGGCCGAGGTGATGACCGCTCTGGGCCACGACCGGTTCTACCTGTGCGGCCACGACCGGGGCGGCCGTGTGGCCCACCGGCTCGCGCTGGACCACGCCGCGCGCGTCAAGAAGCTGTGCGTGATCGACATCGCCCCCACGCTCGACATGTACGCGCGCACCGACATGGAGTTTGCGCGCGCCTACTACCACTGGTTCCACTTGATCCAGCCCGCGCCGCTGCCCGAGACCATGATTGGCGGCAACGCGCGCGCCTACCTGCACGCCAAGCTGGGCGGCTGGGGCAGCGCTGGCCTGGCCCACATCGAGCCCCAGGCCCTGGCCGACTACGAGCGATGCTTTTGCACGCCCGAAGCCATCCACACCGCCTGCGAGGACTACCGCGCCAGCGCAGGCATCGACCTCGACCACGACCGTGACAGCCGCGCGCGCGGCGAGAAGATCGCCTGCGACACCTTGGTGATCTGGGGCGCGCACGGTGTGGTGCACCGGCTGTTTGATCCACTGGCGCTGTGGCAGGCGCAGTGCGCGGGCGTGGTCACGGGCCAGGCCGTGCCGGCAGGGCACTTCATCCCCGAGCAATTGCCTGGAGAGACCGCCCAGGCACTGGTCCAATTTTTCAGCGCCTGAGCCCACTGCCGCAGATTCAGGCGCGCGGCTGCACCACGTTCACGGGGTTGCCCGCCACACAGGCCTCGATGTTGCTGGTCAGCTGGTCGGCCAGCGCCTGGATGGCCTCGGCGCTGGCCCAGGCCACATGGGGCGTGAGCACGAAGTCCGGCCGGTCCAGCAGCGCCATGAAGGGGTGGTCAGGGGGTGGCGGCTCCACGCTCGTCACGTCAAAGGCCGCGCCGCTGATCTGCCCCGCCTGCAGCGCGGGGCCCACGGCCTGCTCATCCACCAAACCACCGCGTGCGGTGTTGATCAGCAAGGGCCGCCGCTGCATGAGCGCAAACTCGGGCGCACCGATCATGTGGCGCGTGTGGGCGTTGAGCGGGCAGTGCAGCGTCAGCACATCGGCTTCGCGCAGCGTCTGCTCGAATGGGGTGTACAGGCGGCCCTGGCCGCTGCGCCCCTTGTGCGCCGCCATCAGCACCCGCATGCCCAGCGCGCGGCCGATGGCGGCCACGGCCTGGCCCAGCGCGCCGTCGCCAATCACACCGAGCGTGGAGCCCGCCAGGTCGCGGATCGGGTGGTCAAAAAAGCAGAACTGTCCGGCCTGCTGCCAGCGCCCGGCGCGCACCGCGTCGCGATAGGCACACAGGCTGCGACGCAGGGCAAAGATCAGCGCAAAGGTGTGCTCGGGCACGGTGTGGGTCGCGTAGCTGCGCACGTTGCTCACCACCACACCCCGGGCCTGGCAGGCCGCCAGGTCCACGTTGTCAGTGCCCGTGGCGGCCACGGCCACCAGGCGCAGGCGCGGCGCCTGGGCCAGCGCCTCGGCGGTGATGCGCACCTTGTTGGTGATCACGACGTCGGCATCGCGGATGCGCGCCACCACGTCGGCCGGAGCGGTGGCGGCATGCTCAGCCCAAGTGTGGTCAAAAGCCGGGCGGCGCAACTGGGTGGTGGGAGAAAGGGTGTCGCGATCGAGAAAGACGATGTGCATGGGAACTCTCTGGGTGGGGTGGTTCAGGCCATTCATGCCGCACGCAGGCGGTGGGCTTCGGCAGCCACGGCCTCGGCGGTGATGCCGAACAACTCGTAAAGCGCGGGCGCGGGGCCCGAAGCACCAAAGCCCCGCATGCCCACGAAGCTGCCGCGAGGTCCCAGGTAGGCGTCCCAGCCCATGCGGCAGGCGGCCTCCACCGCCACGCGCACGCCGCTGCCCAGCACCGCGCGGCGGTAGTCTGCGTCCTGCTGGTCAAACAGCTCCCAGCAGGGCAGCGATACCACGGCCGTGCCCACGCCGCCCTGCTCCAGCAGGTCGCGTGCGGCCACGGCCAGCGCCACCTCCGAGCCAGTGGCCAGCAGCGTGACCTCGCGCGGGCCGCGGGTGGCCTCGTGCAGCACGTAGCCGCCGCGGGCACTGCAGTTGCGGGCGTCGTGGGCGGTGCGTACCAGCGGCAGCGTCTGGCGTGCGAACACCAGGCTCACCGGGCCGTCGGTATGGGCCAGCGCGGCCTCCCAGCATTCGGCGGCCTCCACCGCATCGGCCGGGCGCATGACCCACATGTTGGGCGTGGCGCGCAGCGACGCAAGAATTTCCACCGGCTGGTGGGTGGGGCCGTTCTTGCCGATGCCGATGGAGTCGTGGCTGAACACGAACTTCACCGGCAGGCCCATGAGGGCGGCCATGCGCATGGCGGGCCGCTCGTAGTCCGAGAACGCGAGGTAGGTCACGCTGAGCGGCACGATGCCGCCGTGCGCGGCCATGCCGTTGGCCATGGAGCCCATCACGTGCTCGCGCACGCCGCAGTGCACGTAAGCCCCACCGGGGTCGGCTGCCGTGAAGGCGCGCAGGCCGCGTTTGTGGCTGGTGGGCGCCTCCAGGTCGGCGCAGCCCACCATGCGCTCGGGGATGACGGGGGCGAGCAGGTCGTTGATCTCGGCCGAAAGCAGGATGCCGCCCTGGCCTTCGGGCTGGGTATGGGCACGCGCCTTGTAGTCCTGCAACACCTGCTGCCAGCCCGTGGGCAGGCGCCCTTCCATCACCCGGCAGAACTCCTCGCGCTCCGCCGTGGGCAGGGCCTGCAGACGCTGCTGCCAGGCGGCGTGTTCGGCGGCGCTGCGTTGTCCGGCATCAAGCCAGGCCTGCAACACGTCGGGTGGGACAACGAAGGATGGGTGGGGCCAGCCCAGCAGCGCGCGCGCGTCATCGGCGTCTTGGGGGTGCAGGCGTGCGCTGTGGCCACCGCGCTGGCCCTGCACGCGCGGCAGCCCCTTGCCGATGACCGTGCGGCAGGCGAGGAGCGAGGGGCGCGGGTCCTTGCGCGCCAGGGTCAGCGCGGCCGACACGGCGTCGATGTCGTGGCCATCCAACTCCTCCACATGCCAGCCCGCCACACGGAAGCGGTCGGGCACGTTTTCGCTGATGGACAGCGAGGTCGCGCCGTCGTCGGTGATGAGGTTGTCGTCCCACAGCAGCACGAGGTGACCCAGTCGCAGGTGCCCGGCCAGCGAGATCATTTCCTGACCCACGCCCTCCTGCAGGCAGCCATCGCCCACGAAGGCGTAGGTGAAATGGTCCACCAGGGCGCTGCCGAAGCGGGCACGCAGGTAGGCCTCGGCCACGGCCATGCCGAAGGCGTTGGCAATGCCCTGGCCCAGCGGGCCGGTGGTGACCTCGATGCCGTGCCCGGGGTTGCGCTCGGGGTGGCCTTCGCAGATGGCGCCCAGCTCGCGGAAGCGCTGGATCTGTTCCAGGGTGATGGCCTCGTAGCCCGTGAGATGCAGCAGCGAGTACAGCAGCATGGAGCCGTGGCCGTTGGAGAGCACCACGCGGTCGCGGTCCCACCACGTGGGGTCAGCGGGGTGATGCCTGAGGTGCTGGGTGTAAAGCGCCGTTGCGATCTCGGCCATGCCCAGGGGCACGCCCTGGTGGCCTTCGGTGGCGCGAACGATGGCGTCGATCGACAAGAAGCGGATGGCATGCGCCAGGGGCTGCAGGGGGTGGGCACTCATGGGGTGCGCGGCATGCCAGGGGCTGCCGCTTGTCTCCGGGTGGTTGTGGCAAAGGAATCAGCCCGGATTCTTTGCGCCCGAATTCATGAAGACAAGCGACGTTTATTCAGGGATACATGAAATCAGTTCATTCACCGCCCCCGCCTGACCGATCTCATCGCCCTTGGGACTGCAGCGCCTCCTCGCGCACCCAGTCCAGAAACCGCCGCACCTCGGGCCGGGCCGCGTGGCGCCCCGGGTAGACCAGAAAGTGCGCCTGCACCTGCAGCTCCACCTCGGGGCCGAACACAGGCTGCAGGCGGCCTGTGGCGATCAGGGCCTGGCCCAGGCTGGTGCTCTCCAGCGCCACGCCCAGCGACTGCACGGCAGCGTCCAGGCTCATCATCGCGCGGTCAAAGCGCAGCGCAATGCGCTCGGGCCGCTGGCCAGGCAAAAACCGCGCAAACCAGTCGGGCCACTGTGCCACGTTGACCACCGACTGGATCAGCGGCACGCGCAGCAGGTCTTGCGCCGTATGCACCGCATGGGTGCGAATGAACTCGGGGCTGGCCAGCGGCATGACTTTTTCAGCAAACACGGGTTCAACCTCGAGGTGCGGCCAATTGGGCAGCCCGTAGCGGATATCGATGTCTACCAGGCCCAGCTGAAAGTCCGAATGCACGTGCGAGGCCGACAGCGACAGCGCAATGTCCGGGTGCCGCCGCGTGAAACGCGAGATGCGCGGCATCAGCCACAGGCTGGCAAAGCTGGGGCTGCAGTGCAGGTGCAGCGTGTCCTGCATGCCGTGGCGCAGGCTTTCGGTGGCGGTGTTGATGGCTCCGAGCGCGTTGGCCACGCGCTGCAAGTAGCTTTGCCCTGCCGGGGTCAGCTCCACGCCTCGCGCCGAACGCTCAAACAACCGCACCCCAAGCAGCCCTTCGAGCTTGGCGAGCTGGTGGCTCACGGCCGAGGGCGTGAGGTTCAGTTCGCCGGCGGCCAGCGAAAAGCTCTTGCGGCGGGCAATGGCTTCAAACGCCTGCAGGGCACTCAGGGGAGGAATCATGTGGATGACAGTTGTTCACTTATTGCGACGCAACATGAACGAAATTAAATCTTGGGTGAGTTTATATCGTTTGTTTTCAAAGACCCTGCCTTCCAGAATCCAGCCCATCGCAATGCAGTACATACAAGGAGACACGCATGCTGCTCAAAGACAAGGTTGCCGTCATCACCGGCGGTGCGGGACTCAACGGCCTGGGTTTTGCCACGGCACGCATGATGGCCGAACAGGGCGCCAAGGTGGTGATCCTCGATCTGGAAGGGGCCAACCCGCAGGCCGCTGCTGCCCGGCTCGGCACAGAGCACCTGGGGCTGGTGGCCAACGTGACCGACAAGGCCTCGTGTGAGGCGGCGGCAGCAGCCATCCAGGCGCGCTATGGCCACATCGACATCCTGGTGAACAACGCCGGCATCACGCAGCCGGTGAAGTTCCTCGATATCACGGGCGCCGATTACGACCGCATCCTGGACGTGAGCCTGCGCGGCACGCTCTACGCATCGCAGGCCGTGCTGCCGTTCATGGTGGCGCAGAACAGTGGCGCCATCGTCTGCATCTCGTCGGTGTCGGCACAGCGCGGCGGCGGCATCCTGGGCGGCCCGCACTACTCGGCCGCCAAGGCTGGCGTGCTGGGCCTGGCCCGCGCCATGGCCCGCGAATACGGCGGCAACAACATCCGCGTGAACTGCGTGACGCCGGGCCTCATCGCCACCGACATCAACAAGGGCAAGATCCCCGACGACAAGCGGCAAGGGATTCTGGACGGCATTCCGCTGGCCCGCATCGGCGAGCCTAACGACGTGGCCGGCTGCGTTGTCTTCCTGGCCAGCGACCTGGCCAAGTACTGCACGGGCGTCACGCTCGACGTGAACGGCGGCATGTTGATCCACTGACGTGGGCACCGACCGCTGCCACCCGGCCTTCCCACAAGCGCCATCCCCATAAGCCATACCAAAAACCCAGGAGACAAAACCATGCCATCGATCCACATTCTTCGCCGCACCCTGTTGGCCGCCGCCGTGGCAGGCGCAGCCTCATTCGCCTCGGCCCAACCCGTCAAGCTCACGCTGGCGCACGGCAACCCGCCCGACAACCCACGCCACGTGGCGGCCGTGAAGTTCGCGGAAACGGTCAAGGCCAAGACGGGCGGCCGCGTGGAGATCCAGGTGGCCCACTCAGCGCAACTGGGCGACGATGCCGCCATGGTGACGGCCCTGCGCTCGGGCACGCTGGACTTCTCGGCCAACAGCCAGGGCGCAGTGTCCGCCGTGGTGCCCGAATATGCCGCGCTGGGCATGCCGTTCCTGTTCGCCGATGCGCCCAAGGCCTGGTCGGTGATGGATGGCCCCATCGGCAAGGAGCTGGCCGACAAGTCGGCCGCCAAAGGCATGGTGCTGCTGGGGCTGTGGGACAACGGCGTGCGCCAGATGTCCAACAGCAAGCGCCCCATCAAGACGCCCGCCGACATGAAGGGGCTGAAGATGCGCACCCCGCCAGATTCGGTGACGGTGGACATCATGCAGGCCCTGGGCGCCGACGCGCAGCAAATCAAGTTCTCCGAGCTGTACGTCGCTCTGCAGCAGGGCGTGGTCGACGGCCAGGAGAACCCGCTGACCAACATTGCATCGGCCAAGCTCTACGAGGTGCAAAAGTACATCTCGCTCACGGGTCACAAGTACGAGAGCACGCCGTTCCTGATGAGCAAGCGCTCGTGGGACCGCATGGCGCCGGGAGATCGCCAGATCGTGGCAGACGCCGCCACAGAGGCGACGCAGTTGCAGCGCCAGCTGAACAAGGAGATCGACGATAAGCTGGTCGCTGACCTCAAGGCCCGGGGCGTGCAGGTTGACACGGTGGAGCGGGACGCTTTCATGCAAGCCGCCCAGCCGGTCTACACCAAGTGGCTGGCCAGCCCCATTGGCAGCTTTGTCGGCCGCGTGCAGCAGGCCGCCCGCTGATTCCTTCGCCATTCCGGGGCGCACCGGCTGGTGCGCCCGCAAGGAGATCCTGATGAATCCTCTTTTGAGAGCGGTGGACACTGCCATCGCCTGGTGGTGCCATGCCGTGCTGTATGTGACGCTGTCGGTGGTGTTCGCCATCCTGAGCATCAACGTGGTGTTGCGCTACGTGGCTGGCACCAGTCTGTCTTGGGCTTCGGAACTACCTGAGCTGATGTTTCCCTGGATGATCATGGCCGGCGTGGTGCTGGCCGCCCAGCACGGATCGCACATTGCCGTGGTGCTGGTCACGCAGAAGCTCGGCGCTGCACGGCGCTGGGTGCTCACCGCGGGCTCGCTGGTGGTGGTAACGCTGTACCTGGGTCTGTCCTGGGCCGCGTGGCCCGTGTTCGAGATCGCAGCAGACGAGCGCAGCCCCATCATGCAGGTGCCGGGGTCGGTGAGCGTGGGCTGTCTGCTGCTGGGCTTCGTGATGCTGGCCGTTGTGACGCTGTGCCGGCTGCCTCAGGTGTGGCGCGGTACCGCGCACGACGAACCGGGAGCCGACGCATGACCACACTCATCATCGGCCTCTTCATCCTGGCCGCGCTGGCCTCCATACCGATCGCGCACGCGCTGGTGCTGGCGTCTGTCTGTGGGCTTCTGATTATTGACCGTGTGCCCGTACACCTGGCGGTCGAACAGATGATCACGCAGACGCAGAGCTTTCCGCTGATCGCCATTCCCTTCTTCATGATGACAGGCGCGCTGATGGTCAGCGGTCGGCTGGGCCAGAGCCTGGTGCAGCTGCTCAGCATGATGATCGGCCGCGTGCACGGCGGCCCGGCGCAGGTGGGGGTGCTGTCGTCCACCATCTTCGGCGGCGTGTC
Source organism: Acidovorax sp. Root70 (assembly GCF_001428225.1). NCBI lineage: Bacteria > Pseudomonadati > Pseudomonadota > Betaproteobacteria > Burkholderiales > Comamonadaceae > Acidovorax > Acidovorax sp. Root70. The sequence goes on along the minus strand of NZ_LMHQ01000032.1, from coordinate 39,466 downwards.
CGGCTCCGCCGTGGCCGACGCCTCGGCCATTGGATCCATGCTGATCCCCTGGCTCAAGAAGCTGGGCTACCCGGCTCCGTTCGCGGCTGGCACGCTGGCAGCGGCGGCCACCATCGACATCCTGATCCCGCCGTCCATCCCGATGATCGTGTACGCGCTGGTGTCGGGCGCCTCCATCGGCGCGCTGTTCGTGGCCGGCATCCTGCCGGGGCTGCTGATGTGCGGCGGCTTCATGGCCGTGTGCTACATCCAGGGGCGCCGCCGCAACTTCCCGCGCGACACCACGCCCTTCGAGTGGCCGGCGTTCCTGCGGCAGCTGCTACATGCGGGGCCGGCATTGCTGATGCCGGTGCTGATCATCATCTTTCTGCGCTTCGGCATTGCCACGCCGACCGAGGTGAGCGTGATGTCCACGCTGTACGCGCTGGTGGTGTCAGGCATCGTCTACCGTGACCTGACCATCGCCAAGCTCAAGGCCGCTGCGGTGGAGGCCGGCATCTCCACAGGAGTGGTGCTGCTGATCATCATGGCCTCCAGCGTCGTGGGCTGGATCGTCACCTACGAGCAGCTGCCTGCCGCCTTCACGCTGTACGCAAAGGAAACGCTGCAGTCGCCGTGGCTCATCATCCTCGCGATGAACCTGATCATGCTCGCCACGGGCATGTTCATCGACCTGCCGGCGGCCGTACTGCTACTCACGCCCATGTTCGTGCCGCTGGCGTCCGCCGTGGGCATGGACACCGTGCAGCTCGGGATCATGATGATCGTGAACCTGTCCATCGGGCTGTACCACCCGCCCATCGGCACCACCTTGTTCATCACCAGCTCAATCGCCAAGGTGCGCATCGGCGACGTGGTCAAGGAGCTGATTCCCTTTTACATGGTCGCATTGCTGTTGCTGCTGGGCTTTGCCTACCTGCCGTGGCTGACCTTGCACTGATGATCCTTCACCCGGAGACGAACGATCCATGAGCACCCTCCAACACATTGCACAGGCCGCATGGCGCATCCGCCGCTTCGCCGTGCGCATGGGCGAAGTCCAGGGCCAAGGCTACGTCGGCCAGGCACTGGGCTATGCCGACGTCCTGGCCACGGCCTACGCCCACGCGCTGAACCTGCGCCCTGACGACCCACAGTGGGACGGTCGTGACCGTTTCCTGCTCTCGCATGGCCATTACGCCATCGCCTTCTATGCCGCACTCATCGAGGCCGGCACCATCCCCGAATCGGAGCTGGAAACCTATGGCAGCGACGACAGCCGCCTGCCCATGTCCGGCATGGCCACGTACACGCCGGGCATGGAGATGTCGGGCGGCTCACTGGGACAGGGCCTGCCCATCGCTGTGGGCATGGCACTGGGCCTGCGCCACCGGGGCAATCCGGCGTTTGTCTATAACTCCATGTCCGACGGAGAGCTGGACGAAGGCTCCACCTGGGAGGCCGCCATGTCTGCCAGCCACCACCGGCTGGGCAACTTGATTTGCATCGTGGACATCAACAACCAGCAGGCCGACGGGCCGTCGAGCAAGGTGATGGGCTTTGAGCCGCTCACCGACAAGTGGGCGGCCTTTGGCTGGCATGTGCAGCGCGTGGACGGCAACCACCTGCCGGCCGTGGTGCGCGCCTTCGACACGGCGCGCCAGCTGGCAGAGCCCAGGCCCCGGGTGATCCTGTGCGACACGCTCATGGGCAAGGGCATTCCCTTCCTGGAGTCGCGCGACAAGAACCACTTCATCCGCGTCGATCCGCCCGAATGGCAACAGGCCCTTGAGGTACTCGATGCCCATCGTCCTTGAACCCGGGGCCACACCATGAACACTGCAGCAACCGACAAGAAACCCCGGCTGACCACCTCGGCCATGATCGCCTCCATCGCGTCCGAAGGGCAGCGCGTGAAGGCAGCCCCCTTTGGCAAGGCGCTGGTGGAATACGCCGCCAGCCACCCCGAAGTGGTAGGCATGACGGCCGACCTGGCCAAGTACACCGACCTGCACCTGTTTGCCCAGGCTTACCCCGATAGATTCTTTCAGATGGGAATGGCCGAGCAGCTCCTGATGGGCGCGGCAGGCGGCATGGCCAAGGTGGGCCTGGTGCCGTTTGCCACCACCTACGCGGTGTTTGGCACCCGGCGCGCCTACGACTTCATCCACCAGGTGATTGCCGAGGAGAGCCTGCCCGTCAAGATCTGCTGCGCCCTGCCCGGCCTGACCACTGGCTACGGCCCCAGCCACCAGGCCACCGAAGACCTGGCCATGATGCGCGCCATCCCTGGCCTGACGGTGGTGGACCCGTGCGACGCGCTGGACATCGAGCAGGCCGTGCCGCAGATCGCGCAACACCCCGGCCCCGTGTACATGCGCCTGCTGCGCGGCAACGTGCCGCTGGTGCTGGACGAATACGACTACCGCTTCGAGCTGGGCAAGGCCAAGCTGCTGCAGGACGGTGCCGACGTGCTGGTGATCAGCAGCGGCTTCATGACCATGCGCACGCTGGAGGTCGCCAAGCAGCTCGCCACCGACCACATCAGCGTGGCTGTGCTGCACTGCCCCACGATCAAGCCCCTGGACAACGCCACCATCCTGGCCGAGGTGCGCAAGCCCGGCCGGCTGGTGGTGGTGGCCGAGAACCACTCCACGGTGGGTGGCCTGGGCGAGGCCGTGGCAGGCCTGCTGCTGCGCGAGGGCGTGACACCGTCGCGCTTTCGCATGCTGGCGCTGCCCGATGCGTTCCTGGACGCAGGTGCCCTGCCAACGTTGCACGATCGCTACGGCATCTCTGCCGACAAGATGGCCGCCCAGCTCAAGCAGTGGCTGGCGTGACGGCACCGCCGCCCCGCGGAGGCACTGCAACGCCCGGGGGCTTTTTGCGGGGGTTGTTCGACATCGCCGTGCGCGCCGCGCAGCCGGTGCACCGCATGGCGCAGGCGCTGCCCGCGCCGCCTCGGGGACGCACCGTGGTACTGGGTGCGGGCAAGGCGGCTGGTGCCATGGTGCATGCGCTGGAGGCCCTGTGGCCACAGGATGCGCCGCTGTCCGGCCTGGTGGTCACGCGCTACGGGCACACGCCACCTCTCCCGACGGGTCTACCCGCGCGCATCGAGATTGCCGAGGCCGCGCACCCCGTGCCCGATGCGGCCGGACTGCAGGCCGCTGAACGCATGCTGGCCCTTACCCATGGCCTTGCAGCCGACGACCTGGTGCTGTGCCTGATCTCGGGTGGCGGCTCGGCCCTGCTGACACTGCCCTGCGAGGGCCTGACGCTGCAGGACAAGCAGACCCTCAACCGCGCGCTGCTGCACAGCGGGGCCACCATTGCCGAGATGAACTGCGTGCGCAAGCACCTGTCCCGCATCAAGGGTGGCCACCTGGCCGCCGCCTGCGCGCCCGCCCAAGTGGTCACCCTGGCCATCAGCGACGTGCCGGGCGACGACCCTGCCGTCATCGCCAGCGGCCCCACCGTGCCCGATGACTCCACCTGTGCCGATGCATTGGCCATTCTGACCCGCTACGGCATCACCCTGCCCCACGCCGTGCAGGCCGCGCTGCGCCGCGGCGACCTGGAAACCCCCAAGCCCGGCGACCCGCGTCTGGCCGACCACCAGGTTCACCTGCTGGCCACGCCCCAGCAGTCGCTACAGGCAGCAGCTGAGGCAGCGGGTGCAACCGGGCTGGCCGTGTACCTGTTGGGCGATGCCATCGAGGGCGAATCACGCGACGTAGGCCGGGTGCACGGCGCCATGGCGCGTGCCGTGGCCCAGGGGCGCAGCAGCCTGCAACGGCCCTGCGTGCTACTCAGCGGCGGGGAAACCACCGTCACGGTGCGCCGGGCCGAGGGCCCCGCCCCGCGCGGGCGCGGCGGCCGTGCGGGCGAGTTCTGCATGGGCGTGGCCGAGGCCCTGCAAGGGCAGCCTGGCGTGTGGGCCCTGGCAGCGGACACCGATGGCATCGACGGCATGGAGGACAACGCGGGCGCCATCGTCAGTCCCGATACCTTGGCACGGGCGAATGCCCTGGGCCTGGACCTGGCCGAGCACCAGCAGCGCAACGACGCCTACGGATTTTTCTCAGCCCTGGGCGACCTGGTGGTGACCGGTCCCACCCATACCAACGTCAACGACTTTCGGGCACTGCTCGTGCTGTGATGACCGGAGCGTGCGTGTAGCATGGGCAGCCCTTGAGGAGGAGAACCCATGCACCCCAACGCCCAGACTCTGCAACGCTTTTACACCGCGTTTGCGCAACTGGACCACGCCACCATGGCGGCCTGCTATGCACCCGACGCCACGTTTGACGACGAAGCCTTTTCCCTGAAAGGCCGCGAGCAGGTGGCAGGCATGTGGCGCATGCTGTGCACTGCCACCCAAAAGCCCGGCGCCGCCGAACACTGGAAGCTGGAGTTCAGCGGCATCGACGCCGATGCGCAGGGCGGCAAGGCGCACTGGGAAGCGCACTACCTCTTCAGCGCCACGGGGCGCAAGGTGCACAACATCATCGACGGCACCTTCACCTTCACGCCCGACGGGCTGATCGCCACCCACCGCGACCGCTTCAACTTCTGGCGCTGGGCGCGGCAGGCGCTAGGTGCGCCGGGGCTGCTGCTGGGCTGGTCGCCATCGCTCAAGCGCAAGGTGCGTAGTACAGCGGCGGGGAATCTGAAGAAGTTTCTGGCGCAGGAGGCACGGCCGCTATGACCCGCACACCAGGCCCGCGAAATACGACACAAGCCCCCTGTGCAATTGGCTGCGCTTGAGCTTCAAGTCTTCTTGCGACGCACCGCATTGAATGCCGATGCTGTCATGGCCAGCAACAGCGCCATAAGCCCCCATTCGCTCAGTGTCGGAACAGAGGTTGCGCTGGCAGCCAGCACGTTAAGCGTGGCGTTGGCGGCAGGGGCACTGCCGGCACTGGAATTCAGGCCCGTAGTGACGTTATTTTTTACGCCCGGCGCTGTCGCCGTGACCTGAACAGAAAAGGTGCAACTGCCCCCTGCGGCCAGCGCCCCGCCGGCCAAGGCCACCGCGGAGGAACCCGGTACGGCGGTCACCACGCTACCGACCCCACAGTCGCCCACCAAACCGTTGGGAGTGGACACCGCCAAGCCCGCAGGCAAGTTGTCCGTGAACGTGATGTTGTTAGCGGCCCCCCCCATCCGATTGATGGTGAACGCCAGCGAGGTAGAGCTTCCGACCGCCACGCTTGGCACTCCAAACGCCTTGCTAAAAGTAAAGACAACGCCCGCTTGCGCGCCAGTTGCCCACAATGCGCCGGCGCCGATCAACAGCGCTCCCATCCAACGAACTTTCGACATATCGTCCTCTAAAAAATGCAGGCTTTCTGAACGCTCAATCAAGAGAGTGGCGTTTGTACTTCAATGTTTTGAAAATGTCTTCCAAAAAATGACCGCGCGCACTCGGTCTTGAACCAGCGCCTCAAGGCAGCTTGTCAAAGGGTTGGCTCAAGGCCCGCCAGAGCCCGTCAGGCCGGGCATCGTTGTCGTTGGCCAGTCCCAGGCGCATGTCCTTGTGGCCCAACACTGGTTGCACGCAGTAGGTTCCTGCCAAGTGGTCCCACCAGGGGAACACCATTCCGAAGTTGCTGTTGCCCTCATCCATGCGTTCAGAATGGTGCACACGGTGCATATCCGGGGTCACCATGACCCAACGCAGCCTCCGATCCCAGCGCAAAGGAATCGCAACATTGGCATGGCAAAACGCGGAGTGCACCAGTTGAAACACCGCGTACAACAACAAGGAGGCAAGAGGAATGCCCAGCGCCGCGCAAAGCATCAGCGTCAGTGCAGCAAGTGCCGCCACTTCCAGCGGATGGTGTCGCACACTGGTCGTCACATCGAACGCGGCGTCTGCGTGATGCACTTGGTGCATTCGCCACAGTAGTGGAATGGAGTGCGAAGCACGGTGCAGCAGATACTGAATCGCATCAACCAGCAAAACGCCAATGACGATCTTGGGAACACCGGGCAATGCCGATCCGGCCAACCCTGTCCACTCTAAGGACGTCCCCAGTCGTACCGCTGCGGTCTGCACGGGCTCGGCCACCCACCACATCAACAGACCACCCAACCCATACAGCAATAGATTGACCTTTCTCCGCCCTTGGCAGCCTTCGCCGGTCACACGGCGAGGCCAGAAGTGCTCTGTCAAAGCAAGAATGCCCAGGACCACCGAGAACAGTACGTACTGCCCCCATTCAAAGTGATCCATCACGGCCTGGATGAATTGCGCCATTTTTGCGTTTGCAGGGAGGTCCAAGAGGACTCAAGCCCCGTGGCACTTCTTGTACTTCTTGCCGCTGCCGCAGTGGCAAGGGTCATTGCGCCCTGGCTCGGGCGCCTTGCGCACGGTCTCCACGCGCGGGCCCATGCTCTTCCACAGCTGGCGGAGGTCGTACACCGCCCAGATGGCTTCGCCGAAGGCTTCCACGCGCGCCTGGCTGGTGCTGGGCGGGCCGTCTTCGTCGTACATGCAGACTTCGGGCTTGCCGGTGTCGTCTTCGGTCAGGGCCACGATGCGGTCCAGCGCGTCGTCCAGCCACTTGGCGGCTTCCTTGTCGCGCGGGGCGGCCCAGTCTTCGGGCCAGTTCTCCACGGCAAACATGAAGCCCAGCGCCCAGACCTGGCCGAAGGACGGGATCTCCTGGTCGTCGCCCATCTCCGCGCGCTGCTCGTCGGTCAGGCTGGCCACGGCACCCCGCATGTCCATGGCTTCGGGCTGGAAGGTGCGATCGTCATCCAGCGTCTTCACATCGGTGTCGAGCTGGGTCACGATCTCGGCCCAGCGGCGGTCCCACAGCACCAGAAACCGCGCCTGCTGTGCGGCGTCGGCAAACGCGGGCAGCAGCGGCAGCGGCGCGCCCTCCGCCACGTCCAGCTCGGCCCCGTCACCCAGCAGCATGGGCAGGTATTCGGCCGGGGCAATCGGGCGGCGGCTGCAGATCAGCGCCGTCATGAAGCCGTCGCAGAACTCCCACTGCGGAATTTCCTCGCCGCGCGCGCGCAGGTCGTCGAGGATGTTGTCGATCTCTTCCAGCTCCTGCGGGCCCAGCGCAGCGGCCGGTGCGGCCGTGGGGTCGAGTTCGTCAGTGGCGGGGGTGGGCGATGTGGGTTCGGTCATGTTGGCTCCGGTCGTCAAGGGAGAAAGCGGGGATTGGCGGGCAAAGTTTTACTTTTATGATGCGCAGGCCTTGTGCCACGGCCATGTCACGGTCATGGTGCAGCAGCGGCACCGCAGACGTGGGCTGGGGCGGCGCAAGGCAGGCCGCTCACCACCCGGCAACCCGATAAAAAGGCGGTCAGTGTAGCCCTCCCGCGCCGCGGCCCAGAACCAGGACCTCCATGATCCACCAACTGAACTCCCTGTACCCGGTGCGCTACACGGCTTTTGTGCTGTGCGTTTTCGGGCTGCTGTTGTCGCTGTTTGCGCTGGTGGCCTTTCAAGTGGGGCTGCCCGTGGTGCTGGTGTTCGCGGCCCTGGTGGCTTTGGGTGTGTACGACCTGCAGCAGTCGCGCCACGCCATCCTGCGCAACTACCCGGTCATCGGCCACATCCGCTTCATGCTCGAATACGTGCGGCCCGAGGTACGCCAGTACTTCATCGAGAGCGACAGCGAAGCCGCGCCGTTCTCGCGCGCGCAGCGCTCGCTGGTGTACCAGCGCGCCAAGGGTGACCCGGACAACCGGCCCTTTGGCACGCACCTGGACGTGGGCGCGCAGGGCTACGAATGGGTGAATCACTCGCTCGCGCCCACCCAGCTGCCGTCGCACGACTTTCGGGTGTGGGTCGGGGGCAGCCCCGATGTGCCGTCACCGTCCGTATCGCCCTGCACCCAGCCCTACCACGCGAGCGTGTTCAACATCTCGGCCATGAGCTTCGGCGCGTTGTCGGCCAACGCCATCCTGGCGCTCAACCAGGGCGCGAAAAAAGGCGGCTTTGCGCACGACACGGGTGAAGGTAGCATCAGCCAGCACCACCGCGTGCATGGGGGCGATCTGATCTGGGAGATTGGCTCGGGCTACTTTGGCTGCCGCAACCCCGATGGCACGTTCAGCGAAGAGCGTTTTGCCGCCAATGCCACCGACCCACAGGTCAAGATGATCGAGCTCAAACTGAGCCAGGGTGCCAAGCCGGGCCACGGTGGCGTACTGCCCGGCGCCAAGGTGACGGCCGAGATCGCGGCCGCCCGCGGCGTGAAGGAAGGTGAAACCTGCATTTCGCCCGCCAGCCACAGCGCGTTCCACACCCCGGTGGAGATGATGCAGTTCATCGCCAAACTGCGCCTGCTCTCGGGCGGCAAGCCCACGGGGTTCAAGTTCTGCCTGGGCCACCCGTGGGAGTGGTTTGCCATCGTCAAGGCCATGCTGGTCACGGGCATCACGCCCGACTTCATCGTGGTGGACGGTGCCGAGGGCGGCACGGGCGCGGCGCCTGTCGAGTTCACCGACCACGTGGGCGCGCCGCTGCAAGAGGGCCTGCTGCTGGTGCACAACACGCTGGTGGGCGTGAACCTGCGCGACCGCGTGCGCCTGGGCTGCGCGGGCAAGGTGATCAGCGCCTTCGACATCGCGCGCATGATGGCGCTGGGTGCCGACTGGTGCAACGCGGGTCGCGGCTTCATGATGGCGCTGGGCTGCATCCAGGCGCAGAGCTGCCACACCGGCCACTGCCCCACCGGTGTGACCACGCAAGACCCGCTGCGCCAGCAGGCGCTGGTGGTGCCCGACAAGGCCACACGCGTGGCGCAGTTCCACCGCAGCACGCTGCACGCGCTGCAGGAGCTGGTGCAGGCCGCCGGCCTGCGACACCCCCAGGACATCACGGCCCACCACATCGTGCGCCGCATCAGCGACACCGAGGTGCGCCTGCTGTCCAACCTCATCACCCGCATGCAACCCGGCGCGCTGCTGGGCCCGCTCGACGCGCAGCACAACGTGTTTCGCCTGTACTGGCCCCTGGCCAGCGCCCACAGCTTTCAGGCCAGCGAGCCTGCTCTGGAGCCGTCGGTGCCACACCATGTGGAGATGGTCCACGCCGCCGCCGCGGGCACGGCTGCCGTGGTGGCGGGAGATGCGGCCGCATGACAACGAACGTTTCGGCCATCGACTACAGCGCCTTTCTGCGCCAGCAGCTGGCCACGCAGCCCCACAACGTGATGAGCCATGTGCTGGGCAATGAGCAGATCTGGATCAAGCGCGCAGGCGCCCCCCATGGCACGGGCCGCTATCGCGCCATGGCCATGCTGGCAGGCCTGCTGCGGCTGCCGGTGCTGCGCCCTGTGCCCAACCCGGGCGGCCCCGCCGCCATTGCCACCGAGGTGCGGCGCCTGCGGGACCTGGCCGCTCGCGGCGTGCGCGTGCCCGAAGTGCTGGCCGCGCAAGAGAATGGCTTTGCCATGCGCCACCTGGGCCGCGTGGGCGAGGAGGCCCATTCACTGGGCAACGCGATCGAGCGGACGCTGCGTGCGCATGACCCCGCCGCCGTGCTCTCACTGTGGCAGCAAGGGCTGGACGCGCTGGCCCACGTGCACCACCAGGGCACCTGCCTGAGCCAGGCGTTTGCGCGCAATATGGTGCGCGACCCCAGCGGTGCGGTGGTCTGCATCGACTTTGAGGACGACCCGGCCGCCGTGTTGCCACTGCCGCTGTGCCATGTGCGCGATGCCCTGTGCTACGCGCACTCCACCGCCATCTTCTTGCACCAAAGCGGCCGGCTGCCCGAGGCCCGCGAACGCTGGGCTGCATGGGTCGCACAGGGCGACGGGGAGATGCAGGCGCTGCTGGCGACCAGTATCCGCCGGATGGGGTGGATGCGGCACCTGCCCGCGAGCCGTCGGTTGGGGCGGGATTTGCAGCGGGTGCGGGCGGCGTATGACCTGCTGGTTCCGTGAGCCAGGTGTGCGTCCGGGGCCAGGTCGTGGAGTCAAGCAGTCATGCACAGATGAACCACGGGCGCAGCTCTTCTTAGCGGGCGGTCGTCATCCGCTGGCAGCACCAGGCCGAACAGCGATTTAATGTGCAGACGGAGCTTCGCTTCGACCTATTTCTTTGCAATGACCACTCCTGCCGCCGCGATTCCCGGCCCTTCAGCGCCCGCTCCGTTGCCTCCCCCCGATACCAAACACCGACGCCAGCGCCCGCCGACCCTGTCGCTGGCCGCCTGGAAGCAGTTCATGGGCGTGGCCCGACCCTATTGGGCAGGAGACAACAAGCGCACCGCATGGGGGCTGCTAGCGCTGCTGATCGGACTCATGGTGTGCGAGACACAGCTTGCAGTGATGTTGATCGACAAGACAGGGGAGATGACATCGGCACTGGCGGCCAAGCAGGCCGATCGCTTCTGGTCGGCGGTGCGCACCACCCTGGTGGTGCTGGCGTTCGCCGTACCGGTATACGCCTTCTACTACTACATGCGCGACGCGTTCTCCAACCACTGGCGGCGCTGGCTCACCTACCGCTTTCTGGACGGCTACCTGAGCGAGCGCAAGTACTATGAAATTGGTGCGGGCAGCGACATCGACAACCCCGACCAGCGCATCAGCGAAGACATCAACACCTTCACGGGCCGGTCCACACACTTCCTGCTGATCTTTCTTGGTTCGCTGATGCAGCTGGTGGCCTTCAGTGCGGTGTTGTGGTCCATCTCCAAGACCTTGGTGGCCTTTCTGGCCGTGTATGCCCTGCTGGGCACTTTCGGGGCGCTGTACCTGTTTGGCGCGCCACTCATTCGGCTGAACTTCTGGCAGATCCGGCGTGAGGCAGATTTCCGGTTTGGACTGATGCGGCTGCGCGAAAACGCCGAATCCATTGCCTTCTACAGCGGCGAGCCGCAAGAACGCGCCCAGATCGACAACCGGTTCGAAGCTGCCTTCACCAACTACGCGCGGCTCATCAAGAAGCAGCGCTCGCTCAACCTGTATCAGCGCTCTTTCAGCCAGCTCACGCTGGTGTTGCCCAGCATCCTCCTGGCTAACGGCGTGCTATCGGGCGAGCTGGAAGTGGGGCGGGCCATCCAGGCTGCTGGCGCGTTCGCGGCTGTGCTGGGCGCGATTTCACTGATCGTGGACAACTTCGAGAGCCTGAGCCGGTTTGTGGCGGGCATCGACCGGCTGCACGCACTGTCGCAGGTGGTGCTCAAAACCCCTGCCGCACCCACCCCGTGGGCAGAACCTGGCGCGGGGGGCAAAACGGCGGACGATTTGCCGATGCGCGATGCGTCCCCCGGCACCACCGAGCCGCCCCCGCAAATCATCACCCGCATCGGCAACACATTGGCCATTGAGGACCTGTGCCTCTACACCCCCCAGTTTGGTCGCCTCCTGGTGCGTGACCTGTCGCTTCAGCTGCAGCCCGGCGATGCGCTGCTGATCACAGGCCCGAGTGGCAGCGGCAAAAGCTCTATCCTGCGTGCCATTGCCGGCTTGTGGCGCACGGGCACCGGCACCGTGCAGCACCCGCCCCTGCAAGACGTTTTCTTCCTGCCCCAACGCCCCTACATGCAGATCGATACGCTGCGCAGCCAGATCATCTACCCGAGCAGGCAGACCGGGTTGAGCGATGAACGCTTGCTCGAGTTGCTGCAGGAAGTGCGACTGGAATCACTGGCAGAGCGCGTGGGTGGGCTCAACGCGTCGCACGATTGGGAGAAGCAGTTGTCCATCGGTGAGCAGCAACGCCTGGCCTTTGCCCGGGTGTTGGCGCGCCAGCCCAGCATCGTCATCCTCGACGAGGCGACCAGCGCGCTGGACAGCGCCAACGAAGCCGCCCTCTACGAACGCCTGCGCGCGAGCGGCACCACCCTGATCAGCATTGCCCACCGCCCCGCCGTGCTCAAGCACCACACGCATGTGCTGGAAATCAAGGGCGAAGGCGCGTGGGCGCTGCACGCCGCTGCAGACTTCAGGTTCGATGGCTGAGCGTCAAACGCCGGCGGGCGCCGAATCCTCTGCGCGCTCAAGCACCAGTGCCGTCGCCACATGGGCATCCAGCGTGAGCAGCCGCTTGCGCATGCAGATCACCGCCTTGTCCTTGCTCAGCAAGATGGCGCGGTGCGCGGCAGCCAGATCGATGAATTTCTGGTCGTCGGCGTCCTTGCACACATAGGTGACGCGCGGCGCCACATCCACCAGAAGCGCCTGCGCATCAAACGCCGCCAGCACCTGCGCCGCATCCACCCGGTAGTAGTCCATGCGCGCCACGATGTGTGGGTAGGCCAGCACGCGCTCCAGCTCGTCGCGCATGACCTGCGTGGCAATCCATGACAGGCGACCTTGGGCCAGCAGGGTGCGCAGCGGAACGGTGCGTGGGTCGCTGAAGATCAGCAGGTCGAGCGCGACGTTGGTGTCCACCACCACGGGGCGTACGGGCTCGCCCGCCGCCGCCTCGGCAGGCAGGCTCAGTTCGACCTTCATGGTGCGCCGTTGCCAGCGTGGTGATCGGCGGATGGCTTGGCAGGACGTTCGCGCACCGCACCCTTGATCATGTCGAAGCGGAACATGCGGCATTCGATGGGGCCGTTCCACATGGGCACGCGGCGCGATTCCTTCAGGCGCATCTTGCCGGGCAGCTTGAGGTCGGGCGTGAGCATCCAGGCCGTCCAGCCGCTGTAGTTCTTCTTCCAGTGCGTGGCCAGCTGGCTGAAGAACTCGCCGCCGTCTTCGGTCTGCGCCTCTTCGCGGCCCACGGCCAGGCCCTGGGCGCGGTCGGCCGCACGCTCGCTGGCATTGCGGCCTGCGCTGCCTGCGGCAGCAATGCGCTCGCCATAGGGCGGGTTGAGCAGCATCACGCCAGGCTGCTCGCAAGGCGGCATGCGCTGCAGGGCGTCGCCACCGCGCAGCTGCACGGCCTCGGCCACGCCTGCGCGCTCGGCGTTGCGCTGGGCAAAATCGACCATGCGGAAGGCCACATCACTGCCAAATATGGGTACAGCGCTAGTACAAATTGCGCTTTCAGCTTCGTTTTTGATAGCAGACCAGACGTGCGCCTGGAAGGGCAGTAGCTTTTCAAACGCAAAGCGCCGCAGCATGCCCGCGGGAATGCGGCAGGCGATCTGCGCCGCCTCGACCACGATGGTGCCGCTGCCGCAGCAGGGGTCGTACAGGGGCTGGGGGTTGTCGCCGTGCGGGTCCCAGCCGCTGGCAGCGATCATGGCGGCGGCCAGGGTTTCCTTTAGCGGTGCGTCGCCCTTATCCTCGCGCCAGCCGCGCTTGAACAGCGGCTCGCCCGATGTGTCGATGTAAAGCGTGGCCTCGTCGGTGGTCAGGTGCAGGTGGATGCGCACGTCGGGCCACTGGGTGTTCACATCGGGGCGCACACCGCTTTTGTGGCGGAAGCGGTCGGCCACGGCGTCCTTCACCTTGAGGCCCGCGAAGTTCAGGCTCTGCAGCGGGCTGTGCTGGGCCGTCACCTCGACCTTGAAGGTCTGGCGTGTGGTGAACCAGATCTCCCAGGCCACGTCGCTGGCCATCCCGTACAGATCGTTCTCGGAGCGGTACGGGCGGTGCGCCAGTTGCACCAGCACGCGCTGCGCCAGGCGGCTGTGCAGGTTGAGCTGCATGGCCTGGCGCCACGAGGCGCGCAGCAGCACGCCACCCCGGCCCATCAGCAGGTCTTGCCCCGTGAGGCCGGTGATGCCATGCACCTCGTCGGCCAGAAAGCCCTCGACGCCCGCAGCGCAAGGGAGGAAAAGTTGGAGTTGGTTCATGTCGATGGGGAGGATACGCGCTCGGGCAACGTGTGGGAACCCGGCGTGCCGGCGCGCGCCAGAAGCAACTGGCGGATGGACTCGGGGATGGACGCCACCTTGCGGTCGGCCTTGCCAATGAAGACGATGCCGATCTTGCCGCGCGCCACCTCGCGGCCCGAGGTCTTCTCGGTCATGCAAAAGACCAGGTCGAACCCATAGCGGTTGAAGTCGGCCGGCGCCATCTCCACGCGCATGGTTTCGCCGTGGAAACCTTCGGACTTGTACTGCGCCACGATGTCGCCCACGACGATGGACAGGCCACCCACATCCGCCTCGGGGTAGCCCAGGGACTGGAAGAAGCGCACGCGCGCTTCAGACACCAGACTGAGCAACTGCGCGTTGTCCAGGTGCCCGCCCTGGTTCACATGGCTGATGTAGATCTGCAGCTCGGTGGCAAAACCGAAGTGCGCGGGAAGGTCAAAGACGATGCGGGCCATGGTGGGCTGCGGTGGGTAATACGGAAACAACAGAAAAGACTACGGCGGCGCAGGCGGGCAGTGCGCCACCTGCCGAGCGTCTACAAAGCCTTGCGCAAATTCGCCGGCGCGATCTTGAGCGCCTCGCGGTACTTGGCCACGGTGCGGCGGGCGCATTCAATGCCCTGCTCCTTGAGCATCTCGGCGATCTGGCTGTCGGACAGCGGCTTGGCCGGGTTTTCCGACGACACGAACTGCTTGATCAACGCGCGCACAGCGGTGCTGGATGCATTGCCGCCCGTTTCGGTGCCCAAGCCGGAGCCAAAGAAATACTTCAGCTCGTAGGTGCCGATCGGCGTGGCCATGTACTTGGCGGTGGTGACGCGGCTGATGGTGGACTCGTGCAGGCCCAGTTCGTCGGCAATGTCGCGCAGCACCAGGGGGCGCATGGCCAGTTCGCCGTGGGTGAAGAAGTTCTTCTGGCGCTCGACGATGGCGCGCGAGACGCGCAGGATGGTGTCAAAGCGCTGCTGGATGTTCTTGATGAACCAGCGCGCCTCCTGCAGGCGCTGCTGCATGCCCTGGTGGCCCTCGCCGCCCTTGTGACCGCGCAGCGCGCCGGCGTAGATGTCGTGCACACGCAGGCGGGGCATCACATCGGGGTTGAGGCTCACGATGAAGTTGTGCTGCCCGTCACGCCCGTTGGCCCGGCCAGCTTTGCGCACGATGACGTCGGGAATGATGATGTTGCGCTCAACATCGGCAAAACGGCGGCCAGGGCGCGGCTCCAGGCGGGCGATCAGGGCCATGGCGGCGCGCGTGCGCTCCTCGCCATCGCCACACAGCTGCGTCAGGCGGCGGATGTCGCGGCGGGCCAGCATCTCCAGCGGCTGCTGGCAGATACGCAGCGCGGTCTGCACGGTGTCGGGGTCGGCATCGCTGTCTTCATCGGCCGCCAGGGCGGTGAGCTGCAGCGTCAGGCATTCGGCCAGGTTGCGCGCGCCGACGCCCACAGGCTCCAGGCTTTGCAGCAGCCTTTGGGCCACCGTGAAGCGATGTACCAGTTCTTCGATCTGCTCCAGGTCGTCGGGCCCGGCGAGGCTGATCGCCAGCTCTTCGAGAGGCTCTTCCAGGTAACCGTCGTCGTTCAGCGATTCGATGAGAAAACGCAGTGCGGCCGTGTCCACGTCAGACAGCCGCAGCGACAGCGCCTGGCGGTGCAGGAAGGCCGTGAGCGATTCGTGCGAGCGCGCCAGTTCGGTGGCGTCGGCCTCGTCGCCCTCGGCGCCGTTATGGGTGCGGGCGGGGGCGTCGCCGCCCCACTCGGCATCATTGGGCGCCATCTCGACGGTGCCGTCGCCGCTCCAGTCGGGCTCGTCGGTGCCTCCACCGGAGATTTCAGCATCATTTTGGCTTTCAGTGCTGGTGCTGCTTGTGCTGACAGCTCCTGAAAACATAGCATCATCGGCACTATAGTCGTCGGCCTGTGCGGGCGTGTCGGCGGCTTCCAGGCCAAACTCCTCACGCGGGGCTTCGTCGGCATTGCGTTCGAGGAACGGGTTTTCGTCGAGCATCTGCTCGACTTCCTGCGACAGTTCGAGCGTGGACAACTGCAGCAGCCGGATGGACTGCTGGAGCTGAGGGGTCAATGCAAGGTGCTGCGAGACGCGCAGCGACAGTCCAGGCTTCATCACATGCGGAAATGCTCGCCCAGGTACACCCGGCGCACTTCGGCGTTGTCCACGATCTCGGAGGGCGTGCCCTGGGCCAGTACGCGGCCGTCGCTGATGATGAAGGCGTGGTCGCAGATGCCCAGCGTCTCGCGCACGTTGTGGTCGGTGATGAGCACACCGATGCCCCGCGCCTTCAGGAAGCCGATGATGCGCTGAATCTCGATCACGGCGATGGGGTCGATACCGGCGAAGGGTTCGTCCAGCAGGATGAAACGTGGCTGGGTGGCCAGGGCGCGGGCAATCTCTACGCGGCGGCGCTCGCCGCCCGACAGCGCCAGGGCGGGCGAGGCACGCAGGTGGTCCACGCGCAGCTCCTGCAGCAGGGCTGTCAGGCGCTCTTCGATGGCATCGCGCGACAGCGGCTGGCCGTCATCGGCGCGCTGCAGTTCCAGCACGGCGCGCACGTTTTCTTCGACAGTGAGCTTGCGGAAGATGGAGGCTTCTTGCGGCAGGTACGATAGCCCCAAGCGCGACCGGCGATGGATGGGCATGTGGGCTACGGACTGGCCGTCGATACGGATGTCGCCCGCATCGCTGCGCACCAGGCCCACGATCATGTAGAACGATGTGGTCTTGCCCGCGCCATTGGGCCCAAGCAGCCCCACCACCTCGCCTTTTTGCACCACCAGCGACACATCCTTGACGACCTTGCGGCTGCCATAGGACTTGGCCAGGTGCTGCACCTCCAGGCGACTGCCCGACTGCGAATCAGGCCCCAGGCGGCCATCCGCCTGGGTATCAGGACCGGTACTCACCACAGGCCCGCTCACTTGGCGCCGCCGCCAAGGCTGCTGCTGGGGCGCAGCGCCGGTGCGGGCGCGTCGGGCGCAGGGGCCGGCGCTGCCGCGCCGGGCGGCGGGTCCTTGGGCGCCAGCACGGCGCGCACACGGCCACCGGGCGCGGGGGTGTCGCCTGCAGCAGCCGAAGACGCGGGCGCCTTCTGGCCGTCCACGGTGAACACGTCGGTGAGGTTGTTGTAGACGATCACGGCGCCGGTGATCTCATCGTTCAGCACCGACCCACGGTAGCGACGCAGTTCGGCGCGGGTGATGAAGCGCACGTTGTCGGCCTTGCCGTCGTACTCGATGACTTCGCTCTCGCCTTCGATGAACTCGTCCGGCGCTCCGGCCACGGTGTCGCGCTTCTGGCGAAAGAATGCCCGTTTGCCCGCCTCGGCCGTGACCACGCCGTACTGGTAACCGTCGGCATCCTGGCGCACATCCAGCCGCGCGCCGCGCAGCACGATGGTGCCTTTGGTCATCACCACGCGGCCCGAGAACACGCTGGTCTGCTTGAGTTCATCGTGGCGCAGGGCATCGGCCTCGATGTTCATGGGCTTGGCACGGTCGGCCTTTTCGGCGTGTGCCATGCCCGCAAGGCCAGTCAGGGCTGCGAGCAACAGGAGGGGGAGTAGGCGTTGGGTCATAGGGCACGAATCTTGCAATGATTGTAGCCACCCGATGGTACCCATCCCGAAAAAAAGCCCGCATCAGCGGGCCTTTGGGACAGCTTGCCGACAGGGTCGGCCACTCGTCAGGCTTTGCGCGCCGTCGATGCCAGGTATTCGACCACTTGCAGCACCGTCTGCATGCTGCCAGCCATCGTGCCGTCGGTGTAGTACTTGCCTGCCACGCCCATGGATGGCACGCCCTCGACGCCGTACGAATCCTGCAGCTGCGAGGCGCGACGCACCTGATTGGCCACGCTGAAGGAGCCGTAGACCTCCTTGAACTTGGCGGCGTCCACGCCCTGCTGGGTCACCCAGGCCAGGATCTCGTCGTCCTTGGCGAGCTTGACTTTTTCCACATGGATGGCGCGGAAGACCTTGGCGTGCAGGGCGTCGAGCTTGCCCATGCCTTCGAGCGTGTAGTACAGCTTTTGCTGGGGCACAAAGCTGGCATTGAACGCCACGGGCACGCGGCGGATGGAGAGGTCCTTGGGCGCGGCCTTGACCCAGGCGTCCAGCGAAGGCTCGAAGGCGTTGCAGTGGGGGCAGCTGTACCAGAAGAACTCGATCACATCGACCTTGCCAGCGGGGGCATCGGGAGCGACGGGCTTGTCCAGCCGCTTGAAGTCCTTGCCCTCCTTGAACTGGCGGGCTTGCGCCATGGCGGGGTTGGCCACTGGCAGCGTCAGGGCAGAAGCGGCAACCGCCGAGGCGGCGGACAAAGAAAACTCACGGCGTTTCATGACAAAGACTCTCCTGGTTCAGGTATGCGGGATGTGAGACATCCCTTTACAAAAAGTTCAGCCCTGGCGTTGGTGCCGTTTTGACAGGCACTTCAGCGCTGCACGCGCACGAGCGCCGATTCCAGCCCGGCGCCGTCGAGTTTCTCTTTGAGCACCTCGGCATCGTCACGCTTGGTGAAGGGGCCGATGCGCACCCGGAACACCGCCCGGCCATTTTGCTCACGCTCGCTCACGCGGGCCTCCCAACCCAGCATGGCCAGCTTGGCGCGCTGGGCGTCTGCGTCGGCCTGGGTGCGAAAGGCGCCTGCCTGCACAAAGTAGTCAAACGGGTCCGCGCTGCCCTTGGCCGCTGCCTTGGCCACGGCCAGATCGCCCAGGGGGTCGGCACCCGGCTTGCTCTCGGCCTTGGCTTCGGCTTTCGCGTCTGGCTTGCTTGCGGCGGGCTTGGCGGCCGATGCGGCGGCGCGCACCTCAGGGGCCGGTGCCGATGCAGGGGTTGACGCAGCCGCGGCCACCGGGGGCGCGGCGGGGCGGGCCGGGTTCTTGCCATACAGCGGCGAATTCGGGTCCCAGTTCTTGTTCTTCTGTGACTCCGCCGCGTCCATGTCCGCGCCGCGGCCGTTGCCCTTGTTCAAGAACGGCACCGGCACCTTGGTCACATACACGGCCACGGCCAGCGCCGCGCCCAGGCCCACGATGACCCCGACGATGAAGCCGACAATGGTCCCGCCCGTCTGTTGCTTTTTCATATTGGTAGTAACTGCTTACATTCTGGCCGGGGCCGACACGCCCAGCACAGCCAGGCCATTGTGCAATACCTGGGCGGTGGCAGCGACCAGCGCCAGGCGCGCCTTCTTCACCACCTCGTCGTCCACGAGGATGCGCTCGGCATCGTAGTAGCTGTGGTAGCTGGCGGCCAAGTCGCGCAGGTAGAAGGTCACGTCGTGCGGGGCTTCGCCGTCGGCAGCGGCCGTGAGCATCTCGGGGTACTTGGCCAGTTGCAGCATCAGCGCTTGGGCCTGGGGGCCTTCCAGCGCCGACAGGTCCACGTCCTGGAGCGACGCCACGTCGCCACCACCCGCCTCTTGCCAGGCGCGCAGCACCGACTGGATGCGGGCATGCGCGTACTGCACGTAGTACACCGGGTTGTCGTTGTTCTGCGCCACCGCTAGGTCCACGTCGAAGGTGTACTCGGTGTCGGGCTTGCGAGACAGCAAGAAGAAACGCACCGCGTCCTTGCTGGTCCACTCGATCAAATCGCGCAGCGTGACGTAGCTGCCCGCGCGCTTGCTGATCTTGACCTCTTCGCCGCCCTTGACCACGCGCACCATGGTGTGCAGCACGTAGTCGGGGTAGCCCTGCGGAATGCCCACGTCGGCCGCCTGCAGGCCGGCGCGCACGCGGGCAATGGTGCCGTGGTGGTCGGTGCCCTGGATGTTGACGACCTTGGTAAAGCCGCGCTCCCACTTGGCGATGTGGTACGCCACGTCGGGCACAAAGTAGGTGAAGGTGCCGTCCTGCTTGCGCATGACGCGGTCCTTATCGTCGCCGTAGTCGGTGCTCTTGAGCCACAGCGCGCCGTCCTGTTCGTAGGTCTTGCCGTTGGCGATGAGCTTGTTCACCGTGGCCTCGACCCGGCCGCTGGTGTACAGGCTGGACTCCAGGTAGTACTCGTCGAACTGGAGGTTGAAGGCCTGCAGGTCCTTGTCCTGTTCATTGCGCAGGTAGGCCACGGCAAACTGGCGGATGTTGTCGTAGTCGTCTACATCGCCATTGGCCGTGAACTCGCGGTCGTCGGCCTTGACGGTGGCCTTGGCCTTGAAGGCCTCGGCAATGTCGGCGATGTAGTCGCCGTTGTAGAAGTTCTTGGCCAGCGGGTTGTCGCTGTCGGTGGGCCAGCAGTCGTCGCCGGGCTTGAAGCCCTTGGCGCGCAGCTGCGTGCTCTTGGTGAGGGTGTCGATCTGCACGCCCGCGTCGTTGTAATAGAACTCGCGGTGTACCTTCCAGCCCTGGGTGCTGAACAGGTTGCAGATGGCATCGCCCAGCGCCGCTTGGCGGCCATGGCCCACGTGCAGCGGGCCCGTGGGGTTGGCCGACACGAACTCGACCAGCACCTGCTGGCCGTTGCTGGCCTGATAACCGAAACGTTCACCGGCCGTCAGCACCTCGCGCACCACTTCCTGCTTGGCAGCGGGTTGCAGGCGGATGTTCAGAAAGCCCGGGCCCGCGATTTCAATGGCGGACACCCAGCGTTGAAAGGCTGGCGTGGCTTCGAGCGCAGCCTTGAGCTGCTCGCCCAGGGCGCGCGGGTTGAGCTTGAGCGGCTTGGCCAGCTGCATGGCCGCGGTGCAGGCGAAATCGCCATGGGCCGCTACCTTGGGAGATTCAAAGGCTGCCTTGGCGCCAGCGCCGGGAGACAGGTTTTCCAGCTCGGCTGCGAGCGCAGCGAGCAATTCATTTTTGGCTGTGAGCATCGGCGGATTTTACGGGCCCGCCAGCGGCGGGGCGCCAGACGCGCCGCCACGGGGCATCCCGCAGCCAAAGGCACAATGGGCCACCGTGCCCTTTCACCCGGAGATTGCACATGCCGCCCCCACCCATCCTGCTCTACCGGCGCCGCTGGACCCTGGTGTTTCAGGTGCCTTTTGTGCTGCTGATGGCGATGTGCCTGGCGTTCTCGCTGTATTGGGCGTCCGTATCGAACGACCGGCTGCTCACGATCCTCTGCCTGTGTGCCGCGTTCGTCTCCTTCTGTGTGGGCGGAACCCTGGGCCGGTCCGCTCTGGAGGCCTACCGGGAGCAAGACCCGGCAGTGGTCATTGACGCCACCGGCATCACCGACCTGCGCCAGGACGACCCATACACCGTGCCCTGGGAAGCCATGGAACGTGTGCACCTGGACGGCTACGAAGGCGTGATCCTGGTCAAGTTGCGACCCGGCCACAAGGACTCTGCCCTAGGCGTGATCATCAAGACGCTCAAACGCTGGCAGCAACGGGGTGATGTGGTGTTTGCCCTCGGCGGGCTGGCGCACGACCCCCGGCAGATCCAAACGACACTGAAAGCCTTTCACGCAGCAGCGGCCTCCAAGCCCCGCACAAGGTTGTCATGACTTGTGCGCGTTGTCGCACGCCGTGTTCTATGGTGCAATGCCATCGGGACCCCCCATAACGCATTCACACCAGGAGATTCCATGAAAAAGCTTCTTTCCCTGACTGCACTCGGCCTGGCCCTTTCACTGGGCTTTGGTGCTCACGCCGCCGAAGACGCCAAGGCGCCCACCAAACAGCAATCGAAAATGGCGACCTGCAACAAGGACGCAGGAGACATGAAAGGTGACGAGCGCAAGGCCTTCATGAAGACCTGCCTGAGCAACAAGCCCGCCACCCAGCAGGACAAGATGAAGACCTGCAACGCCGATGCCAAGACCAAGACCCTCAAGGGCGACGAGCGCAAGGCCTTCATGAGCGAGTGCCTGAAGAAGTAAGTTCACGCGCAGTGCGCCGCCACTGGCGCACTCGACAAAACAAAAAGCCCGCCGGCAGCAAGCCGGGCGGGCTTTTCTTTTGGTGAAATTCGGGGGAATTCGCGCTTACCAGCCGCGCGCCCAGAACACCGCAATCATCGCCACCACCGGCAACACATGCGACTGGATCATCACCAGGCGGCGCACCCGCGAGACTTCCTGAGCGGGTGGCAGGGCGCCGGTGCTGCGCAGGTTCTGGCGCCAGCGGCGAAAAGCAGCCGAGGGCACAAACGACAGCACCACCATGGCCAACACCAGGGTGATCTTGACGTGGAACAGGGGCTGCGACAGGTACCACGAAGCGCCCTTCACGCCCCAGATCAACCGGGCCAGCCCACTGCCAAGCATCACTGCCCCGGCCACACCGCAGATCACATCCAGCCGGGCCAGGCGCTCGATCACGGCGGCGTTGAGCCATTCGATACGGCACAGCGCGGCCTGGCTCGACAGGAAAACCACAAAGGTCAGGATGGCCAGAAGGTGAAAGGCGGCCAGGATGGCTTCGAGGGTCATGGTGAGGATTCCTTGTAGTGCCCCAGGCTTTTGAGCCGCGCCAAGCGCTCATAGAGCCGTCAGGCAGGGCCGCCATTGTGCTTGATGGCGGTGACTCGACACTACCCGCAAAAAAGCGGCGCGGGCCCGAAGGCCCGCGCCGCTGCGGTCACTATTGTGCAGGTACCCACGCTCAGGCCACTGTGCGAGCCATCGTGGTCACAGGTACGTCCGCCGACACCACAGGCGCAGAAGCGGCAGACACTGCGAGCGGCAGCGGATGGCCGTTCATCGCCGCGTCCAGGCGTTCGTGGTCCAGCGCGTTTTCCCAACGCGACACCACCACCGTGGCCACGGCGTTGCCGATGAAGTTGGTCAGCGAACGGCATTCGCTCATGAAACGGTCCACGCCCAGGATCAGCGCCATGCCGGCCACGGGCACTTCGGGCACCACGGCCAGGGTGGCGGCCAGGGTGATGAAGCCCGCGCCCGTCACACCCGCTGCGCCCTTGGACGACAGCATGGCGACGAGCAGCAGCGCCACCTGGTGGCCCAGCGTCAGTTCGGTGTTCGTGGCCTGGGCGATGAACAGCGCGGCCAGCGTCATGTAGATGTTGGTGCCGTCCAGGTTGAACGAGTAGCCCGTGGGCACCACGAGGCCCACCACCGACTTGCTGCAACCGGCCTTTTCCATCTTTTCCATCAGCGATGGCAGGGCGGATTCAGACGACGAAGTGCCCAGCACCAGCATCAGCTCGGCCTTGAGGTAGCGGATCAGCTTGAACACCGAGAAGCCACAAAGGCGCGCCACCAGGCCCAGGATCACCACCACAAACAGCAGCGAGGTGATGTAAAACGAGCCCACCAGCCACGCCAGGTTGACCAGCGAGCCCAGGCCAAACTTGCCAATGGTGAACGCCATGGCGCCAAACGCGCCGATGGGAGCGGCCTTCATCACGATGCCCACCACCTTGAACACGGGGGTCGTCAGCGCGTCCAGAAAGTTCAGCACCGGCCGGCCTGCCTCACCCACCATCGCCAGGCCCACGCCGAACAGCACGGCCACCAGCAGCACCTGCAGGATGTTGTCGCCCACGAACGGACTCACCAGGGTCTTGGGGATGATGTCCATGGCAAAGCCCGTGAGCGTCATCTCGTGCGACTTGGCCACATAGGTCTTCACTGCCGTCTGGTCCAGGTCGGCCACGTTGATGTTCATGCCCGCGCCGGGCTGCACCACGTTGGCCACCACCAGGCCCACCACCAGGGCCAGCGTGGAGAAGAACAAAAAGTACGCCATGGCCTTGCCGAACACGCGGCCCACGGTGGAGAGCTGCGACATGCCCGCGATGCCGGTCACGATGGTCAGAAAGATCACCGGAGCGATGATCATCTTGACCAGCTTGATGAACGCGTCGCCCAGCGGCTTGAGCGCCTCGCCATAGGCGGGCTCGAAATGGCCCAGCAGCACGCCCAGAACGATGGCGAACACCACCTGGAAGTACAGTTGCCGATAAAAGGGCAGCTTCAGGGTTGAGGCTGCGGGAGCGGAATGGTTGTGCATGGAACGGGTCTCCTGGGGTCACGGGTCTGCACCACCGGGGTGCCTCCGGCGCGCGTTAGGGTGCCGTTTGTACCGCTGCACTTTGTTTCAGCCGATAACCTATTGGTATTAGTCGCAAGCGGCCTCATAGGAGAACGCGTGCACCAAATCAGGGTAACTACTTAGTCCCCAGCCTGGTGCGGCACACTCCCACTCGCGCCCAATTGGCCTTGTCGCAGCACAACCACCCCGCCGGATTTCCATGCCCACGCCCCGCCTTCGCCAGTTCTGGACGCTGCTCATCCTGCTTGCAGGCACAGCGGCCAGCATGTTCGCGGCCGGCCAGTGGGCCTGGCACCGGTCCTTGCTGGACGAAAGCGACAGCGTGCAGCGCCAGCTGGCTCTGTACGGGCAGACGCTGGCCCAGCGCATCGACCGCTACCGCACCCTGCCCGAGGTGCTGGCCCTGGACGCGCAACTGCAGGACGCGCTGCGCCGCACCCTGAGCACCGACGAGGTGGCGCGGCTCAACCGCAAGCTGGAGCAGGCCAACGGCGCCAGCCAGTCGTCCACCCTCACCCTGCTCAACCGCGACGGCCTGGCCGTGGCCGCCAGCAACTGGCGCACGACCACCAGCAATGTGGGTGTGGACTACAGCTTTCGCCCCTATGTGCAGCAGGCGCTGGCCCAGGGGCGCGGCAGCTTCTACGGCATTGGCGTGACCACGGGCGAGCCGGGCTACTTCCTGTCGCAGGCCATCCGCGACGACAGCGGCCACATCCTCGGTCTGGTGGCCATCAAGATCGCGCTGCAGGAGCTGGAGCGCGAGTGGCTGCAGACACCCGACATCGTGCTGGCGTCGGACGCGCATGGCGTGGTCTTCCTGGCCAGCCAGGACGCCTGGCGCTACCGCCTGCTGGAGCCGCTGGACGACGAGGAGCGCCGCGAGCTGAACGCCACCCGCCAATACTCCGACCAGCCGCTGCGCCCGCTCGACATCCGCGTGGACGACCGCCTCTACAACGGCGGGCGGCTGGTGCGCGTGCAACCGTCCGCCGACATGCCCGCCCCACCCGGCCGCATGCTGTGGCTGACCCAGCCCCTGCCCGGCACGCCCTGGCAACTGCACCTGGTGCACACCACCCACAGCAGCATTGCCGACAGCCGCTGGGCGGCCGCAGCCGGGGGCGGCGGCTGGCTGGCCCTATCGCTGCTGGTGCTGTTTGTGCGCCAGCGCCAGCGCCTGGCCCGCCTGCGCCAGCGCAGCCGCCAGGAGCTGGAGACCGTACTGCAACAGCACGCACAAGAGCTGCGCACCGCACAGGACGGCATCGTGCAGGCCGCCCAGCAAGCAGACATGGGCCTCTCCCGCAGCCTCGAGCACCTGCCCCAGGGCGTGGTCATCATCGACGCCGACCTGAAGCTGGTGGCGTGGAACTCGCGCTACGTACAGCTGTTCCGCTACCCCGCCGACCTGATGCAGGTGGGCCGCCCCATCGAAGACCTGATGCGCCACAACGCACGCCGGGGCCTGCTGGGCCCGGGCCCGATGGAAGAAGCCATCGAACGCCGCCTGGCCCACCTGCGCAGCGGCACCCCGCACCTGCACGAAAGCGCCAAGGAAGACGGCACCGTGCTGGAGATCCGGGGCAACCCGCTGCCCGAGGGCGGCTTTGTGACCAGCTACGCCGACATCACCAGCTACAAGAACGCCGCGCGCGAGCTGCGCTCGTTGGCCGACGCGCTGGAGCAGCGCGTGGCCGACCGCACCCGCGACCTGGACGCCGCACGGCGCGAGGCCGAGCAGGCCAACCGCTCCAAAACCCGCTTTGTGGCCGCCGCCGTGCACGACCTGCTGCAACCCCTGAACGCCGCGCGCATGTTCACCTCGCTCTTGCGCAGCCATCTGCCGGGCGACGCCGAAAGGCACGCGGTGGACAGCATCGACGGCGCCCTGGCCGCGCAGGACGCCATCCTCAACAGCCTGCTCGACATCTCGCGCATGGAGTCGGGCCAGTTCGACGTGCACATCCACGACGTGGCGCTGGGCCCGCTGCTGCAGGTGCTGGGCCACAACTTTGGCGTGCTGGCCGAGAGCCAAGGTTTAAAGCTGCGCTGCGTGCCCACGCGTGCCGTGGTGCGCACCGACGAAAACCTGCTGCGCCGCATCCTGCAGAACTTTGTCTCCAACGCCATCCGCTACAGCCGGCGCGGGCGCATTGTGGTGGGCTGCCGCAGGATGGGAGACCACCTGCGCATCGAGGTGCACGACCAGGGCACCGGCATCCCCGAGGCATTGCAACGCGAGATTTTTGAAGAATTCCGCCGCCTGGACGAAGGCCGCGCCGACGACCGCGGCGCGGGCCTGGGCCTGGCCATCGTCGAACGCCTGGGCCGCTTGCTGGGGCACGAGATCGGCCTGCGCTCACAGCTGGGACGCGGCAGCGTGTTCTGGGTATGTGTGCCGCTGGGCAACCCCGCCGCCGCGCAGCAGGCTGCGCCCCCCGCAACCACGCACCAGCCCAGTGATGACGCGCCCCTGCAAGGCAGCAGCGCCTGGGTCATTGACGACGACGGCCCCACCTGCGCCGCCACACAGGCCCTGCTGCAGCGCTGGGGCTGCACGGTGCCGCTGGCCGCTGGCGCACCCGAGGCCCTGGCCGCCGCCCAGCCCGGCCAGGCACCACAGCTGGTGCTGCTGGACGTGCACCTGGGCGCGGGCCTCCACGGCCCCGAAGTGTTCGCGCAGCTGTGCCAGCGCTGGGGCCAGACACCCGCCGTGATCCTGGTCACCGCCGAGCGCGACGCCACCCTGCGCCGCCAGGCCGCCGAGCGCGGCTGGGGCTTTCTGGCCAAGCCGGTGCGCGCGCCTGCACTGCGGGCGCTGGTGAGCCAGACGCTGCTGCGCTGGCGCGAGAAGTAGCCGCAGCGAGTCAGCTTCTCATCACTGCAAAACTGATAGCTGCAAACGCATGATGGACTAGCACCAGAGGCCCATTTCGACCCAACTCCCAACGCGGCCTCAGCCCGAAGCCCCGTCCTCTGTCTCCAGGCTCTTCACCAGCACCGCTGCCTGCGTGCGGCTGTAGCACTCCAGCTTTTTCAGGATGGCGGTGACGTGCACCTTCACCGTGTTCTCGGCCAAGCCCAGCGTGGCCGCGATCTGTTTGTTCAGCAAACCATCGGCTAGGCAGAGCAGCACGCGGAACTGCTGGGGCGTGAGCTGGGCCAGCCGCGCGGCTAGCTCGGCATCGGCCTCAGAGCGTTCGGCCGCCATGGGGGGGAACCAACTGCCGCCGTCCAGCACGGCCTGGATGGCGTCCCCCATGGCGTCGGCGGGCGCGGACTTGGGGATGAACCCCGCCGCACCAAACTGCTGGGCGCGGCGGATGACGCGGGGGTGGTCGTTGGACGAGATGATGACCACGGGCAGCTCGGGGTACTCGCCGCGTACATGCAGCAGGGCCGAGAAGCCGCGCGTGCCAGGCATGCTCAAGTCCAGCAGCACCAGCTCGACCTCGGGGTGGTCTTGCAGCGCCTGGCCCAGCGTGGCGGCGCTGGCGGCTTCCAGCGTGCGGAACTGCGGCAGCCGCTCGCGCAGCACATGCAGCACGGCGGCGCGGAACAGCGGGTGGTCGTCAGCGACGAGGAGCGTGGGCGCGGTGGACATGAGTGTGGTGCAGTCTGCCACGGGGGCCATCAGCCGCCGGCCTGGGGGCCTTTCCAGAACGCGGGCTGCGCGTACTGGTGCTTGAGGTGTTCGATCCACAGCCGCACCCGCAGCGGCATGTGCTTGCGCTGCGGGAACACCACATAGATGCCGTTGGGCGGTGCGGCAAAGTCGTGCAGCACCTCCACCAAACGGCCAGCGGCGATCTCGGCCTCAACCTCCCAGGTGCTGCGCCAGGCAATGCCGTAGCCCGCCAGGCACCAGTCGTGCAGCACCTGCCCGTCCGAGCAGTCGAGCGGGCCGCCGGGCTTGAGGTGGATGACCTCGGTGCCACCGCCTTCGACCGGCATGCGGAACGCCCAGCCCCGTGTTTGCGAGGCCTCGCTCGACAGCGTGAGGCAGTCGTGCTGCACCAGCTCGCTGGGGTGGCGCGGCGTGCCGTGGCGCTGCAGGTAAGCGGGCGTGGCCACGCACAGGCGGCGGTTGTCGGCGATGCGCACGCTCACCAGCGACGAGTCGGGCAGGTCGCCCACGCGCACGGCGCAGTCGTAGCCCTCGCCCGCCAGGTCCACCACGCGGTCGCTGAGGTTGAGCGAGATGGTCACATCGGGGTGCGCCGTGCGAAAACGCGGCACCAGCGGCGCCACATGGCGGCGACCAAAGCCGGCGGGTGCGGTGATGCGCAAATGGCCCGTGGCCTTGACGCCCCCTTCGGACACGCTGGCCTCGGCATTGGCCACGTCGGACAGCAGGCGCTGGCAGTCTTCCAGAAACGCGCTGCCTTCGTGCGTGAGGCTGATGCGGCGCGTGGTGCGCACCAGCAGCTTCACGCCCAGGTGTTCTTCCAGCGCATCGAGCCGCCGGCCCATGATGGCCGGGGCCACGCCCTCGGCCTTGGCCGCCGCGGTGAGGCTGCCGCGCGTTGCCACCGACACAAACGATTCGAAGGCCTTGAGTTTGTCCATGGGCGCTGATTATGGGGATAAAGCGGCGAAGGGCCTGGTGGCGGACATGGGCACGGCCTGTGATCGGTTTTGAAGCCAAACAGGCCGCATGCGCTAGTACAACATGCCTGAGCAGCTACACAAATGATAGTAAACCGGCATCACCCGCACTTCACACCAGGCGCGACTTGAGGAACCCCACGGTGCCATAGCGCTTGACCTCGGTGTAAAGGTCGCGCGTGAGGCCCTGCACCATGGCGGTGTAGGCGTCGGCCAGGTCGGGAGCGATGGTGAAGTGGTCGTAGTTCACGATCACGCCCACGCGCTCGCCCTGTGCGGCCAGCGGGGCAAGCAGGCGGCGCACCTCCTGCTCGATGGCGTCGATGGTGCTGGCGCTGTTGATCTGCAGGCCCGAGAAGTCGATGTGCAGCAGCTGGCGCGCGGCGTCCAGCTCAAAGCGCTGCACCAGCGGGCGGTTGAGCAACTGCTCGCGCAGGCCCAGCGGGCCGGGCTCGAACAGGCGCAGGTCCATGGTCTGCAGGCCGGGGCTGATGCGCGGCGTGAAGGCCATGTGGGCCAACACGTCGCGGTGCAGGTCGATGCCGGGCGCCAGCTCGATCAGCTCCAGCGCGCCACCGCCGTCGGCATCACCCGAGGGCACCAGGCGGAACACGCAGCGCTCCGTCACATACAGCACGCGCTGGCCGCGCCGCAGCGCCTCGGCGCCGCTGAAGGTGCGGTGCTCGACCTCACGCACCAGCTTGCGCGCGCCGCCTTCGTGCAGGATGTGCAGGTGGCCGTCCACCGCCTCCACCTGCAGCGCGCCGGCGGTGAAGGTGCCGACAAACACCACGGTCTTGGCGTTCTGGCTGATGTTGATGAAACCGCCCGCGCCCGCCAGGCGGGGCCCGAACTTGCTCACGTTGAGGTTGCCGTGCTGGTCGGCCTGCGCCAGGCCCAGGATGGCGATGTCCAGGCCACCGCCGTCGTAGAAGTCGAACTGGTTGGGCTGGTCGATGATGGCCTGCGGGTTCACGGCCGCGCCAAAGTTCAGCCCGCCTGCGGGGATGCCGCCAATCACGCCGGGCTCGGCCGTGAGCGTGACCAGGTCGATGATGCGCTCTTCGGCCGCCACGTTGGCCACACCCTCGGGCATGCCGATGCCCAGGTTCACCACCTGGTGCGGGCGCAGCTCCAGCGCCGCACGGCGGGCGATGATCTTGCGCTCGGTCAGGGGCATCGCCTCCAGCATGTCCATGGGCACGCGCAGCTCGCCGGCGAACGCGGCGCTGTAGGGCTCGGCAAAGGTCTGGTGGTGGTGCGCGGGCTCGGTGGCCAGCACCACGGCGTCCACCAGCACGCCGGGCACCTTTACCTGCCGGGGGTTGAGCGTGCCGCGCTCGGCAATGCGCTCGACCTGCGCGATGACCACGCCGCCCGAGTTGCGCGCCGCCATGGCAATCGCCAGCGCTTCGAGCGTGAGCGCCTCGCGCTCCATGGTGAGGTTGCCGTCCGCGTCGGCCGTGGTCGCACGGATGATGCCCACGTGGATGGGGAAGGCCTTGTAGAACAGGTAGTCCTGCCCGTCGATGGGCAGGATGCGCACTAGGTCTTCGGTGGTGCGCGCATTGAGCTTGCCGCCGCCGTGGCGCGGGTCTACAAAGGTGTCGAGGCCCACGCGTGTGAGCGTGCCGGGCTTGCCCGCAGCGATGTCACGGAACAGGTGCGTGATCACGCCCTGCGGCAGGTTCCAGGCCTCGATCTGGTTGTCTACCGCCAGCTTCTGGATACGCGGCACCAGGCTCCAGTGCCCGCCGATCACGCGTTTGAGCAGGCCCGCATGGCCCAGGTGGTTGAGGCCGCGCTGCTTGCCGTCGCCCTGGCCTGCGGCATAGACCAGCGTGAGGCCCTGCGGGGTTTGTGTGGACTCCCACCGCTGGGCCAGCGCCACTGCAATGCTCTCGGCAAAGCCGATGCCCACAAAGCCGCCCGTGGCCACGGTGTCGCCGTCGTGGATGAGCTGCACGGCATCGGCGGCGCTCACGATCTTGTTCTTGTGGGCCGCGTTGAGCGCGCTGGCGTCCAGGG
Source organism: Acidovorax sp. Root70 (assembly GCF_001428225.1). NCBI lineage: Bacteria > Pseudomonadati > Pseudomonadota > Betaproteobacteria > Burkholderiales > Comamonadaceae > Acidovorax > Acidovorax sp. Root70. Next base: position 9,111 of record NZ_LMHQ01000032.1, on the reverse strand, counting down.
GTGCCTGCATGGGTTTGTCTCCCGGTGGGTTTGTTGTGGGCGCAGCGTAGTGGGTAACGGGCCAAAGCACCATTCAGGGCGACTACGGACCGCCCTCAGTTTTGCGTAAAAGTCACTGGTTTAGAGATTTTCAGCGTATTTATATGGACAAACATTTGCAATACAGTCTGTCCATGGCCTGCTTGTGCGGGCACCGTTTTTCTTTGATCCCCGTTTCCACCACTCTTCTCTAGGCACCCCATGACCGATCGCACCCAAGTTCACGGCCTGCAAGTGGCCACCTCCCTGTACCGCTTTGTCGAAGACAAGGTGCTGCCCGGCACGGGGGTCGATGCCGCCGCCTTCTGGAAGGGCTTTGACGCCATCGTGTCGGACCTGGCCCCGCGCAACATCGCCCTACTGGCAGAGCGCGACCGCCTGCAAACCGAGCTAGACACCTGGCACAAGGCCAACCCCGGCCCCATCCAGAACATGGTGGCGTATCGCAGCTTCCTCGAAAAGATCGGCTACCTGGTGCCCCTGCCTGCCGACGTGAAGGCCACCACCGCCAACGTGGACGACGAGCTGGCCACGCAAGCTGGCCCCCAGCTGGTGGTGCCTATCCTGAACGCACGCTATGCGCTGAACGCCGCCAACGCGCGCTGGGGCAGCCTGTATGACGCGCTGTATGGAACGGACGCCATTCCAGAAACCGATGGCGCCGAAAAGGGCAAGGGCTACAACCCCGTGCGCGGCGCCAAGGTGATCGCATTTGCACGCCAGGTGCTGGATGACACGGCGCCCCTGGCCAGCGGCTCTCACAAGGACTCCACCGGCTACAAGGTCGAGGGTGGCCAGTTGGTCGTGTCGCTCGCCAACGGCAGCACCACGGGCCTGAAGGACGCGTCACAGTTCAAGGGCTACCAGGGCAATGCCGCCGCGCCTTCGTCGGTGCTGCTGCAGCACAACGGCCTGCACCTGGACATCCAGATCGACCGCAGCACGCCCATTGGCCAGTCTGACGCGGCAGGCGTGAGCGACCTGGTGCTCGAAGCCGCCCTCTCCACCATCCTGGACCTGGAAGACTCCGTGGCCGCCGTGGACGCAGAGGACAAGGTGCTGGGCTACAGCAACTGGCTGGGCATCATCCAGGCGACGCTGACCGAGCAGGTCGCCAAGGGCGGCAAGACCTTCACGCGCGGCCTGAACCCTGATCGCATCTACACCGCCCCCCAAGGCGGTGAAGTGCGCCTGCACGGCCGCTCGCTCATGTTCCTGCGCAATGTGGGCCACCTGATGACGAACCCGGCCATCCTCTGGAAGGACGCCCAGGGCGCGCAACGCGAGATCCCTGAAGGCATCCTGGACGCGGTGGTGACCACGGCCATTGCACTGCACGACCTGCAAGGCCATGGCGCGAACGGTATTCGCAACAGCCGCAAAGGCAGCGTCTACATCGTCAAGCCCAAGATGCACGGCCCCGCCGAAGTGGGTTTTGCCGCTGAACTGTTTGGCCGCGTCGAAAAGCTGCTGGGTCTGCCCGACAGCACCGTCAAGCTGGGCATCATGGACGAAGAGCGCCGCACGTCCGTCAACCTCAAGGCCTGCATTGCCGCCGCATCGAGCCGCGTGGCATTCATCAACACCGGCTTCCTGGACCGCACGGGCGACGAGATGCACACCGCCATGCACGCTGGCCCCATGGTGCGCAAGGGCGACATGAAGACCAGCGCCTGGATCCAGTCGTACGAGAAGAACAACGTGCTGGTGGGCCTGAGCTGCGGCCTGCGCGGCAAGGCGCAGATCGGCAAGGGCATGTGGGCCATGCCCGACCTGATGGCCGAGATGCTCAAGCAGAAGATCGCCCACCCCAAGGCCGGTGCCAACACCGCCTGGGTGCCCAGCCCCACGGGCGCCACGCTGCATGCGCTGCACTACCACCAGGTGAAGGTGAGCGACATCCAGATCGAGCTGGAAAAGACCGACGTGAACGCCGAGCGCGACAACCTGCTGACCGGCCTGCTCACCGTGCCCGTGGCCGCCGCCCCCAACTGGAGCGACGCCGAGAAGCAGCAGGAGCTGGACAACAACGCCCAGGGCATCCTGGGCTACGTGGTGCGCTGGGTGGACCAGGGCGTGGGTTGCTCCAAGGTGCCCGACATCCACAACGTGGGCCTGATGGAAGACCGCGCCACGCTGCGCATCAGCAGCCAGCACATGGCCAACTGGCTGCACCACGGTGTGGTGACCGAAGCCCAGGTGCGTGCCACGTTCGAGCGCATGGCCGCCGTGGTGGACCAGCAAAACGCGGGTGACCCGCTGTACCAGCCCATGGCCGGACACTTTGACACCAGCATGGCGTACAAGGCGGCCTGCGACCTGGTCTTCAAGGGCCTGGAGCAGCCCAGCGGCTACACCGAGCCACTGCTGCACGCCTGGCGCCTGAAGGTGAAGGCCGCCACGGCCTGACCAGGCTTGAGCGAAATGCTATTTATTGGATAGCACTCAGCACATACAGGATAGGCACCAGAGGCCTCTCTGATCCAAAAACAACGGCGCCCGAGGGCGCCGTTGTGGTTCTGGGAGCAACCTGCGGGTTCAGACCAGAAAGCGTTGCGCCAGCAGCGCCCAATAGGCCGCACCGATGGGCAGATTGGCGTCGTTGAAGTCGTAGCCGGGGTTGTGCACCATGCATGCCCCCGCGCTGTCGCCGTCGCCGTTGCCGATGAACAGGTAGCTGCCGGGCACGCGCTCCAGCATGAAGGCGAAGTCTTCGCTGCCGGACAAGGCCAGGCCCTGCAGGGTCACATGCGCCTCGCCGACCAGCTCCAGGGCCACCTCGCAGGCGAAGGCGGTTTCTTCCGGCGTGTTGACCAGCACGGCATAACCGGGCCGCCAGTCGATCTGCGCCGCGACGCCCAAGCTATCCGCCTGCGCAGCGATCAGCGCCTTGATACGTTGCTCCAGCCTGGCGCGCACTGCACGGTCCAGCGCGCGCACGCTCAGCTCCAGCGTGGCGCTTTGCGGGATCACGTTGTTGGCCTTGCCGGCATGCAGCGCCCCCACGGTCACCACCGCCATCTGCAACGGATCGATGTTGCGCGAGACCACCGTCTGCAGCGCCATCACGATGCTGGCTGCGGCCACGATGGGGTCGGTCGCCAGGTGCGGCATGGCGCCATGGCCGCCGACGCCGGTGAGCGTGACCGTGGCGTAGTCGGACGAGGCCATGGTGGCGCCCTCGCGCAGCACCAGCTGGCCTTGTGGCAAGCCGGGCATGTTGTGCATGGCAAAGACCGCATCGCAGGGGTATTTGTCGAACAGGCCGTCGTCCATCATGCGCAGCGCGCCGCCGCCGCCTTCTTCGGCAGGCTGGAAGATCAGGTTCAAGGTGCCCGAAAAGTCCCCGCTCTGCGCCAGGTGCTGTGCGGCAGCCAGCAGCATGGCGGTGTGGCCGTCGTGGCCGCAGGCATGCATCACCCCGTCGTGGCAACTGGCGTGTGGCAGGCCGGTGGCTTCATGGATGGGCAGGGCATCCATGTCGGCGCGCAGGCCCAGCCGGCGGCGGCCGTCGCCGCGCACCAGCTGGCCCACCAGACCGGTACCACCCAGGCCGCGCTCGATTGCGTAGCCCCAGCCCTGGAGCTTCTCGGCCACCAGGGCCGAGGTGCGGTGTTCGTCGAAAGCCAGTTCTGGGTGGCGGTGGATGTCGCGCCGCAGGCCGATGAATTCGTCGGCCGTCGCGTTCAGTGCTTTCAGCAAAGGGGTGCTCATGGGAACGCTCACTGGGGCTGCAGGTTGATGGATTTGGCGATGGCACGGTAACGCGCGGTCTCGGCCTCGAAGAACGCGGTGGCTTCGGCCAGCGATGTGGACGGCGATGCCAGCTGCGTTTGCGCTGCCAGCTGCGAGCGCACGGACGGGTCCTGCAGCGTCGCGCCAATGGCCTTGTGCAGGCGCTGAACCACCGCTTCTGGCGTGTTCTTGGGCACCATGAAGCCGCTCCAGATGCCGTAGGAGAAGTTTTTCAGCTCCTTGCCTTCGCTGGCGGTCGGCACGTTTTTCAGCAGCTCCGAACGTTGCCCGCCGAGCTGGCCGATGATCTTGACCCGGCCTTGATCGGCCATCGCCCCCATCGCCGCGCTGTACACCAGCACGGCGAAATCGACCTGCCCGCCGCCGATGTCCTGCATCAGGGGCGCATTGCCCCTGTAGGGCGCGTGGAGCAGCTTGATGCCGGCGCGTTGCTGCACGTCCTCAAGGATCAGGTGGTACAGCGAGCCCACGCCCACGCTGCCGTAGGTCAGCGGCTTGTCACCCGATTTGCGCGCCAGCGCAATCAGCTCGTCCACGCTGTTGACCGGCAGATCCTTGCGCGCCACGAAAACCATCACGGCATCCGCCACCGGATGCACCAGGCGGAAGTCCTCGGTCTTGAGCTTCACGGCGGCGTTGGCCAGCGGCGACAGGATGACCTCGTTGGGCGAGCCCTGGAAGATGTAGTGGCCATCGGCAGGCGCGGCCAGCACCTTTTGGGCAGCCAGGCCCCCCGCGGCGCCGCCCAGGTTTTCCACCACCACCGGCTGGCCCAACTCCTTGCCCAAAGGTACGGTGAAGATGCGTGCCGTCGCATCGGACGGCCCCCCGGCCGGGTAGGGCACCATCAGGTTGACCGGCTTGCTGGGGTAGGTCTGGGCGAGGGCGGCGCCGTTGACCAGCAGCGCACTGGCCAGGAGCAGGCTGACTGTCTTGAATGCGTTCATGGGGTTGTCTCCTTGGAATATTTGGAATGCATCGGAATGCCTGGAACGGGCGCACTGGGGATGCATTCAAGAATGCTAGATAGGCCGAATTGATGTGTCCAATGCATTATTTTTCTGCTTATCATTCATTCGACTCATTCATTGGCTGCAGCACGAACCTCCAACAACTCGAACACCTGCTGGCTGTGGCCGAGACCGGCTCGTTCAGCCGCGCCGCCGAACGACAGCACCTCACGCAATCCGCCCTGAGCCGCAGCATCCAGGCCCTGGAGGAAGATCTGGGTGCGCGCCTGGTCGACCGCAGCGGCAAACGCAACGAGCTCACGCCGCTGGGTGAAGCCGTGGCGGTGCGCGCCCGGCGCATGGTGTTCGAGGCGGCCGAACTGCGCCGCAGTGCCGAACTGCTCAAGCAGGGCGATCTGGGCGCTATCCGCGTGGGTCTGGGGTCGGGGCCGGGCGCGATGCTGATGACGCCGTTTCTGATCCACATGGCCAGACACCATCCAGGCGTGCAGGTCAGCGTGTCGCCGGGCGCGACCGAACTGCAGCTCATGCAGCTGCGCCAGCGCACGCTGGACGCGCTGGTGGTTGATGTTCGCCGCACGGCGCCGGCGCCTGACCTGGCCATCGAGTACCTCACCGACATGCGTGCCGGTTTTGTCTGCCGCAGCGGCCATCCCTTGCTGCAGGGCGGCGGCCCGGTGTCGTTTGACGCGTTGCTGCGCTACCCCCTGGCGTCGATCCCCCTGAGCACCGAAGTCGCCCATCTGCTGGTCACCCACTTCGGCCCGCAGGCCGACCCGCAGCAGGCCGTGAGCCTGCGCTGCGACGACATCACCAGCTTGATCGCCACCGTTGCGGCCTCGGACGCGATCTACCTGGGCATCCTGGCACCCGCACGCGTGGGCATCGCCGCGGGGCAGCTCGCTGAACTGGCCACCGAGCCACCGCTGGTCAGCGGCGCGCGTTTTGCCTTTGTCACGCTGGCGGGACGCACCGAAGCGCCGTCAATGGGCCTGTTCCGCCAGTTTGTGGCGGAGCAGCTGCGCAACTAAGCGCTCCAGAAATGGCTCTGGCGGCCCACACCATTGCGACCAGGGGTCGGCGCCATCGAAGATGCCGGGGCGGCAGAAGCCAGTCCATTCCAATCCAGAATGCCCCTCTGCGCCCTTAGATAAAGCGCAAGATGCTACTTTTATGAGAGCATTGTGGAATGAACCGCAGGCGGGCGCCGTTGCGCGACGCTTGCCCCCGGCCCGCCACGCGCCGCCGTACACTGGGCGCCGGTGCCCGTTTCCTGCGCGCGCTGCCCATCTCATCCCGCTCCATGCCACGCCCAGAACCGGACTCCTCTCGTTGCCCCCTGTGCGGCCAGTCCAACCAATGCGCGATGGCGCTGGGGCTGCCGCCCGACAGCTGCTGGTGCATGACAAAGCGCATTGCGCCCGGCGCCCTGGAGGCCCTGCCTGCGGACGAGCGCGGCCAACGCTGCATTTGCCCCGCCTGCGGCGCGCCCGGCGCACCGAGCGCACGCAGCGGAGACACCGCGTAACCGCCGATATGATTTCTCTTTCGTTTTTTGCCCACTCCCAAGGAAGCTGATATGCCCACGTACCACGTCGAAATGATGGAAGGCCGCACGGTCGAGCAAAAGAAGAAGCTGGTGGAAGAGATCACCCGCGTGTCCGTCGAGATCCTGGGCGGCTCGCCCGAGTCGGTGGACATCCTGATCACCGACATCAAGCGCGAAAACTGGGCCACGGGCGGCAAGCTGTGGCTGGAGCGCACGTCCTGAACGCAGGTTCCCGCACCGTTACGAACCCCGTCGCACGGCTTCTGCATTTGACCGTTTCATGAACTCCTCCTCGGGGTCACTGTACGTCTTGCGCGAGCGCTATGGCGAGCGCTATCGGTGGCTGCTGTTGCTGTCCGTCATGGTCGGCACCATGGCCTCCATCATGTCCTCCACCATCGTCAACGTGGCGATCCCGGACATGAGCCACTACTTTGCACTGGGCCAGGAGCGCGCCCAATGGGTCACCTCGGGCTTCATGGTGGCCACCACCGTGTCCATGCTCACCACCCCCTGGCTGCTGTCGCGGTACGGCTACCGCGCGACCTATGTGGGCGCTATGTTGCTGCTGCTGGTCGGCGGTGTGGGAGGCGGTCTGGCGCGCGACTTTGGCCTGGTACTTGCCGCACGGGTGGCCGAGGGGCTGGCGGCCGGTGTTGTGCAACCCATCCCGGCCGTCATCATCCTCTACGCCTTCCAGCCCCATGAGCAAGGGCGCGCCAGCGGCATTTTTGGCATGGGCGTGGTGCTGGCACCCGCCATTGGCCCGAGCATCGGGGGATTGCTGGTGGACTGGTTTGGCTGGCGCTCGATTTTCTTCATGGTCGTGCCGCTGTGCCTGGCATCCATTTGGCTGGCCTACAAATTCGTGCCGATCACTGCGCCCGGGGGCGTTGAGGCCAATCGCCAAGGTCAGGCGCTGGACTGGCGGGGGCTGCTGCTGGGCACCGTGGGCACGCTGTGCCTCCTCAATGGCCTGGTCTCGCTGCATGGTGGGTCCATGACCGAAGCAGGTGTCCTGTTACTGAGCGCGGTCGTGGCCGTGGCTTGCTTTGTGGCTTGGCAACGCAGGCTACTGCGCACCGGGCGCAAGCCGCTGATGGACCTGCGCCTTTTTCAATACCGCCAGTTCGCCATGGGCAGTGTGGTGGCGTTCATCTACGGTACAGCCTTGTTCGGCTCCACCTACCTGTTGCCGGTATTCATGCAATTGGGGCTGGAGTTGTCGGCATCCCACGTGGGCACCCTGATGCTCCCAGCCGGATTCGTGCTGGCCGCCACCATCGCGGTGGTGGGCCGACTGGCCGACCGTCAACCGACCCATTTGCTGGTCAGCACCGGGCTGGGTTTGCTGGCGCTGTCGTTCGGACTGATGGTGTTTGTGGGCCTGGGCTCGTCGCTGTGGATGCTGGTCGCTTTTGCGATCCTGGGGCGCATCGGGCTGGGATTCATTCTGCCCTCGCTGAACCTCGGCTCGATGCGCCCGCTGGACAAGTCGTTGATTTCTCAAGGCTCCAGCGCCATTGGCTTCTTGCGCATGCTGGGCGGCGCAGCAGGGGTCAGCCTGTGTGGCATCGTGCTGGAATGGCGCCTGAGCGCACATGGCGCGTCGCTGGCGGCTGGAGCCAGCAACTCTGCCCGCATTGCAGCGTTTGGCGAGACTTTCTTGATGCTGACTTTTCTGTGTCTGCTGGCTCTGGTAGCGGCTTGGCAACTGCGCGAAGCCCGTTCCGAATGACGCTACCACGCCCCCTATCCTGATGCTTTCGGGCCGGCGTGGCCCAGACTCTATCAAGCTTTTTTTCGACACCGAAGAAACGGAACCTTCGCCATGTGCCAACTGCTCGGCATGAACTGCAATGTCCCCACCGATGTGACCTTCAGCTTCACGGGGTTTGCGCAACGCGGCGGAAAGACCGACCATCACACCGATGGCTGGGGTATCGCGTTCTTCGAAGACAAGGGGTTGAGGCACTTTGTGGACCATCTGGCGGCGATGGACTCCCCTGTAGCTGAGCTGATTCGCCGCTACCCCATCAAGAGCCGGAACGTCATTGCCCATATCCGCAAAGCCACCCAGGGCGTGGTGAGCCTTCAGAACTGCCATCCTTTTGTGCGCGAGCTGTGGGGTCGGTACTGGGTGTTTGCCCACAACGGAGATCTGAAAGACTTCCGTCCACGCCTGCATTCACATTTCCGTCCGGTAGGCGATACCGACAGCGAGCACGCGTTTTGCTGGATCATGCAGGAGTTGGCCAAGTCACACGCCAGCGTGCCTTCAGTTCCAGAGCTCACGCTGACCCTCAAGGAACTCGCTGCGCGTATAGCCCCTCATGGCACATTCAATTTGCTTCTTTCCAATGGTCAGGCCTTGTGGGCACACGCCTCCACCAATCTGCACTACATAGAGCGCCGCCACCCATTTGGCGCAGCGCATTTGAGTGACGAAGACCTGCAGCTGGATTTTTCGAAGGAAACCAGCGAACACGACCAAGTCGCAGTGATCGTGACGAGCCCATTGACCAGCAACGAGAGCTGGACGGCATTCGGCAAGGGAGAGCTGCTGGTGTTCGAGCAAGGCCGGCGGCTGCCGATCTGATTGCAAGCAATGCCTAGCGTCGGCGAGGTGCCAAGCGAGGGATAAGGGCTAGGAACCGATGCGTGCGCTGAGAGCTAGCCCGGTGGCGAATCTGGCACTCCAAAGCAAAAAACCCCAGTCCTTTAGAGACTGGGGTTTTCTGGGCTGTAAGAGCCTGACGATGACCTACTTTCACACGGGAACCCGCACTATCATCG